>JAFUGB010000388.1 GCA_017469605.1 Clostridia bacterium | reverse complement strand
AGATGCTCCTGACAGCTATCTGGAACATCCGTTCAACCTGCGAGGTCTATTCCGCTGACGGCTATTTTTTTCATACGCCCATGCCTTCTGATAATTCAATTGTTTTGACTGTCAATAAGGCTCTGGCTATGCTCAGGGCAAGAGTTTTTATCATTCAGGATGATCCTCCTGATCCTTTAACCGCCTGAACAGTTCCTACTTGTTTCCCATCTTTTTCGATGGTTTGTTTGCTGTCCGCTTTTTTATAATTCATTGTTTCAAACTTTTCTTCCCCGGGAAGAAAGCGCGTATTCTCCCGTCCAATTTCTTCCTGCCTGCTTCTGTAGGAAAATGGGGCTTACGCACCGCCCGGCGGGGAGATTCGCGCGCCTGAATGGTTGGTAACAGGGAAAACCAACGTTCATCCTTTAGACGTGATTTGATGGAAAGCAAACGGGATACCGCGTTTGCGATATCCCGCCGCTTTTTGGAGGTAGGGTATGTGTATCATCCGGGCAAAGCCGGAAGGATAACCGATATTATTTGGTCAGGGCAGCGCCCAGGGCCTTGCAGTTTTCGGTAGCGTCGTCATCGGGAGCTTCCTGGCAGATCACGCTGTCGCAAACCAGGGTAATGCCGTCGGCTTTGCAGCGGTCTTCCCAGGAGCGCATCCATTCGCCATCGCCCCAGCCGTAGGAGCCAAACAGGGCGGCCTTCTTGCCGGACAGGCTGCCTTCCACGGCGGTGAACATGGGATCAAATTCGCCCTCTTCCAGCACTTCGGCGCCCTGCGCGGAGCAGCCAAAGGCGAAAGCGTCAAATTCGGCAGCCTTGGCGGCGTCGAAATCGGCGGGGGTCAGCAGCACGGCTTCGCCGCCATTGGCCTTGATGCCATCGGCCACGGCGTTGGCCATCGCTTCGGTGTTGCCCGTTCCGCTCCAATACACAACAGCAATCTTCATGATACATTCCTCTTTCTTTTAAATAGTTTATGGTTCAAACGGCCACTGTAAGCCGCTCCATACTTCTTCCCGCGCGCCAAAGCCTCCAATATACATCAGAGCATTTGCGATAGCAGGCAAAGGTGCGTTTTGCCGCGTCCACATCGCCGTATACCTTCCAGTAGCCGCAGCATTTGCACTGGTCCCGGCGGGAGATGAATCCATCCACATCCTCGGGAGGATAGCCCAGGAAAAGCCCGATTTCATGGGGGAAATCCGCCTGCTGGTTGAGGCGCTGCATCAGGTGGCGCAGGCAGGCGTTTTCATCGGTGCAGGGGTAACCGCATTCCCGCAGCAGGCGGCATGCCGTGCAGTCCTGCAAATCGCGGGACAAACGGGCGGGCCGAAACACGTAAATCAGCCCCAGTCCGTCCCGGTAGCGGAGCGGCAGCACCTTTACGCCCTTGCCTTGCATGCGCACGTTGAGCTGCCGTACATAATCCAGCATCTGCTGCCGCTCGGCAAAAGCGCAGCTGAACAGATTGGCCGTTTTGATGCTGGCCAGCGTGGGTGCGCAGTGGCGGATCACCTGTTCATCGGACATGTTTACAGCCTCCATGGTTAGCATAAGCTAACCCATCTTCAAAAAAGAAAACCGCGGGCGGTTTTGAGT
>JAFUGB010000387.1 GCA_017469605.1 Clostridia bacterium | reverse complement strand
TGTTGCGCTCAAACTTTTGCTTAGCCATTGGAATATATCCTCCTAAAAGTCTTGGATGATAAGTTTATTTGCCGATTACCTTTTCCGCGATGGAATGCGGCACTTCGGCGTAATGGTCAAACTGCATGGTGAACACGCCGCGGCCCTGAGTCTTGCTGCGAAGGCTGGTGGAATAGCCAAACATCTCAGAAAGCGGGGCAACGCCGTGCACCACCTGCTCGGTAGCGCGGGAATCCATACCCATGACCGAACCGCGGCGAGCAGTCAGATCGCCAATCACATCGCCCAGATACTGCTCGGGAACGATGATTTCCAGCTTCATCATGGGCTCCATCAGCTTGGGGGCCGCTTTGGCCACGGCATCCTTGAACGCCATGGAACCGGCGATCTGGAAAGCCTGCTCGGAGGAGTCAACCTCATGATAGGATCCGTCGTACACGGATACATGGAAGTCAACCACTTCGTAGCCGCCCATGGGACCGTTCTTGGCGGCGGCCTGGATCCCCTTGTCGATGGGGGCGATGTATTCCTTGGGAATACTGCCGCCAACGGTATCGTTGCTGAAGGAGTAACCGGCGCCGGGCTCCGCGGGCGTCAGCTCGATCAGGCAGTGGCCGTACTGGCCGTGGCCGCCCGTCTGGCGCTTGAACAGGCCCTCGCCCTTGGCGGGGCGGCTGATGGCTTCGCGGTAAGCAACCTGGGGCTTGCCCACCTTGGCTTCCACCTTGAACTCGCGCATCATGCGGTCCACGATGATTTCCAGGTGCAGCTCGCCCATGCCGGAGATGATGGTCTGACCGGTTTCCTGGTCAGTCCAGGTACGGAAGGTGGGATCCTCCTCAGCCAGGCGCTGCAGGGCGATGGACATTTTATCCATACCGGCCTTGGAGCGGGGCTCAATGGCCACCTGGATGACGGGATCGGGATACTCGATGGATTCAAGGATGACCGGCTTCTTTTCGTCGCACAGGGTGTCGCCGGTGGTGGTATTATTCAGGCCCACCACGCCGACGATTTCGCCGGCATAGGCGTCGGTCAATTCTTCACGGTGGTTGGCGTGCATCAGCACAATGCGGTTCAGGCGCTCACGCTTGCTCTTGGTGACGTTATACGCCACTGAACCCGAGGAAATGTGACCGCTGTACACGCGGATGAAGCACAGCTTGCCCACGAAGGGGTCCACCATGATTTTGAAGGCCAGTGCGGAAAAAGGCTCGTCATCGCTGGGATGCCGTTCCACTTCCTTCTCCGGATCATGGGGATCGTGGCCGATGATGGCCGGGATATCCACGGGAGAGGGCAGATAGTTGACGATGGCATCCAGCAGGGGCTGCACGCCCTTATTGCGATAGGAAGTGCCGCACAGCACAGGCGTCATCCTGTTGCGGACGGTGGCGAAACGGATCCCCTTCATGATCTCATCGATGGTCAGGGATTCCGGATCGTCCAGGTACTTCTCCATCAGGTCGTCGTTTTCGGCAGCGACAGCTTCAACCATTTCATCATGCATCTGCTGCGCCTCAGCCAGGAGCTCGGCGGGGATTTCTTCCTCGCGGATGTCCTTGCCGTCATCATCATAGTACACTTCGGCCTTCATGCGGACCAAGTCAATGATGCCGCGGAAGCTGGCTTCCGCGCCGATGGGAAGCTGGATGGGAACGGCGTTGGCGCCAAGACGCTCGCGCATCATGCCGACCACGCGCATAAAGTTCGCACCCATGATGTCCATTTTGTTGACGTAAGCAATGCGGGGCACGTTATACTTGGTGGCCTGCCGCCACACCGTTTCACTCTGGGGCTCCACGCCGCCTTTGGCGCAGAAGACCGCCACGGCGCCGTCCAGCACGCGCAGGCAGCGCTCGACTTCCATGGTGAAGTCCACGTGACCGGGAGTGTCAATGATGTTGATACGGTGGCCAAGCCACTGGCAAGTAGTAGCGGCAGACTGAATGGTGATGCCGCGCTCCTGTTCCTGGGCCATAAAGTCCATGGTGGCGGCGCCTTCATGGACCTCGCCTACGCGGTGTACGCGACCTGTGTAAAACAGGATGCGTTCAGAGGTTGTGGTTTTGCCGGCATCGATGTGTGCCATGATGCCGATATTGCGTACCTTTTCAAGCGGATGGCTTCTGGGCATGGAATGCGTAATCTCCTTGTCTTGGTCTGTCTGAATATGTTTGCCGGAAGGCGTTTGGCCTTACCAGCGATAGTGGGCGAAAGCCTTGTTGGCTTCGGCCATGCGGTGCATTTCTTCCTTGCGGCGCACGGCGTTGCCGGTATTGGCGGAAGCGTCCAGCAGCTCAGCGGCCAGTCGTTCAGCCATGGTCTTTTCGCCGCGGGTGCGGCTGAAATCCACGATCCAGCGCAGCGCCAGGGTCTGGCGGCGTTCGGGGCGGATTTCCATAGGCACCTGGTAGGTGGCACCGCCGACGCGGCGGGCCTTGACTTCCAGCTGGGGCATTACATTGTTCAGCGCCTGCTGGAATACTTCGTTGGCGTCCTTGCCGCTCTTTTCAGCGATCATTTCAAAAGCGGAGTAGCAAACCTGCTGGGCTACGCCGCGCTTGCCATCCAGCATGATCTGGTTGATCAGCTTGGTGACAACAACGGTCCCATATACGGGATCGGGCAGTACTTCACGTTTGGGGATAAATCCACGACGGGGCATCTTGTTCCCTCCTTGATTGCGGTCCTGTTTTACCGGCTGTCAGCGGCAAGTCAGCATCATGCCGCCCCAATAAAGCGCGTACGCGCGCTGTGCGCACCCTGGCCGCGCTCGCCGTTCCAAGCAAGCGGGTGGTGGTTGTGACGCACCTGCCGTTACGCGGCAGCCCCTGGTAATCAGGAACCCCTACGGTAATAAATTACTTCTTGGGGCGTTTCGCGCCATAGAGCGAACGGCCCTGCATGCGCTTGGCCACGCCGGCCGTATCGAGAGCGCCGCGAATGATGTGATAGCGGACACCGGGCAGGTCGCGTACGCGGCCACCGCGGATCAGCACCACACTGTGCTCCTGCAGATTGTGACCAATGCCGGGGATGTAGCAAGTACCCTCGATCTGATTGGTCAGGCGGATTCTCGCAATTTTAGGAAGCGCAGAATTGGGCTTCTTGGGCGTGGTGGTTTTTACACTCAGGCACACGCCGCGCTTTTGCGGGCAACCCTGCAGGATGGGCGCAGTCGACTTTTTGACGACGTCTTCTCTTCCCTTGCGGATCAACTGGTTGATCGTAGGCATGGAAGCACCTCCTGTTTATTAGATCGGAGCGGGACTGAAACCCGATCTCCTCCTATAAAACTTCCGCAACCCTCGGAAGCTATAGTCCATATTGTGTGCCGCGCGGCGGCACTTTCCATGAAAAGCGTCTTTTTCATGGGTTTTGCGGATTTCCCGCGGATCCGCGATTCGCGGGCGGAAACCCTTTTAGGGAGCAGCCCGAAAGCGCTGTCCGCGGATTGCGTTGGCGCGTCCGCAGCCTTCGGGGATCACTCTCCCTTTTCTTCGGCGGCTGCCGCGCAGGGCACCGCGATGCGGCACCTGCGGCCCAGCAGCGCCATGCTTTCGCAATCCTCCGCAGGCACGCCGGCCGTTTCGGCCAACGTCCGCAGCGTTTGCCGCAGGCGTGCGTCCGCATCCTGGGCAATCAGCACCCGGGAAGCGCGTCCTGCGGCGATCAGGCGCTGTACCTGGCGCGTTCCCGCAACCAGTTTGGCTTCCTTTTTCACCTCAAGCATGGCGTACCTCCCTGCCGGTTGTCATACTTTGCGGCCGCACCAAGCGTGCCGTTGCCGCATATGATTGACAACTATAACATTATAGTATCCTATTTTCCAATTGTCAACTACAAAAATCACATAAAAACGCGGGCATTTTATGAACTTTTTGAACGGAAGCGCCCATTGATTGACAAGCGATGAAAAGCAATCTATAATTTGATGGATGCCTGCGCCGCGCAGTTTCCTTTTATAATACGAAAGCAGAAATGAGGAACTTATTTTGACCCGCAAGCCTTTCCCCCTCCTGATCGCCCTGCTCTGCTCCCTTTGCCTGTGTACCGGCGCCTCCGCCGATATCATCCGGGTGGAGATCGCTCCCCGGGATACCGCCGCGCCGGTAATCGTTACAGCCGCATCCCCGGCCGTCACCGACGCCGACCTCCAGCAGCAGATCGACGCCGTCCGGGCCAAGTATACGGCGGTGGGGCTGTCCGCCGCCTACGTGCGGGACGGCGCCGTGGCCGAAACCTACGCCAGCGGCTGGGCGACCCTGAAAAAGCAGCCCATGACGGCCGATACCAAGGTGCGCATCGCATCGGTATCCAAGGTGATGGTGGGCCTGGCGGCCCATTTGCTGGCCGAGCAGGGGAAGATCGATTTGGACGCGCCCATCGACAGCGCCATTGGCTTTCGGCTGCGCACCCGGAGCAGTGCCGATACGATCACGCCCCGGCATATCCTGACCCATACCTCCAGCCTGATGCGCCAGCCCTCTGCCAGCGGCAAATATGAATCGGTGCACGCCCTGCTTTCCGATCCGGGAAATTACTATGCCGCCGTATCCGGCAGCCTTAAAAACTGGGATTACAACAACTTTGCCTTTTATGTGCTGGGCCTAGCCCTGGAGCACGCCGGCGGCCGCACGCTGGATCAGGTACTGAACCAGGGGCTGTGCGACGCCATAGGGGCCGACGCCTCCTTCTGGGCCGGCGACCTGGATTCCCCCGAGCTGGTGGCCACAGTGTACGCCGAGGACCATTCCGTGGGTTTATCCTGGGAGGAGCAGGTCACGGTGCACAGCAAGGGCCCGGCGGTCAACGGATCGGTGTTCGCCGGCAATTACCATATCAGCGCCCAGGACCTGGGCAAAATCGCCGCCGTGCTGGCCAATGACGGCCAGTACAACGGCGTGCAGGTGCTCAGCGCCCAGGTAGTGGAGGCCATGGAGCACTGTATGCCCGCGCCGGTGCCAGACAACAGCTTTTACCAGGCCCAGCCGCTGCGCTACCGGGAAAACATGTACGGCCGCCAGGGCCTGTATTACCACACCGGCAGCGCTTACGGTGAGCTTTGCTTCTTTTCCTATGATCCCGTGCGCCGGGACGGCGTGGTGGTGCTCACCACCGGCGCCCAGCGCATGAGCAAGGATGGTGTCTACGGCGCCTGCGCCGAGGTGGCCGAGCTGTTATACAACGCGCATTAAGAGGGAGGCTTTTTCATATGCAGCTCAATTTTCTGGATCCCTTTGACTTTTTCACCGGCGTGCCCGACTCGCTGCTGAACCCGCTGTGCAGCTATCTTTATGATCGCTTCGGCATTTCGGAGCATCACATTGTGGCGGCCAACGAAGGCAATGCCGTGGGGCTGGCGGCGGGCTATCACCTGGCCACGGGCCGCGTGCCCGTGGTATACCTGCAAAACAGCGGCGAAGGCAATATCATAAATCCCGTGGCTTCGCTGATGAACGATCAGGTATACGGCATCCCCTGCCTGTTCATCATTGGCTGGCGGGGCGAGCCCGGCGTGCACGATGAACCGCAGCACATCTTCCAGGGCCAGATCACCATAAAGCTGCTGGACGATATGGATATCGCGTCCTTTGTGATCGATAAGGACACGACCCGGGCTGATTTGGACGCCCGGATGGCGCAGTTCCAGGCATTGTTTGCCGCCGGAAAGCAGGCGGCCTTCGTGGTGCGCAAGGGCGCGCTGGAATACGGCGGAAAGCTGCGCTATCATAACCAATACATCATGACCCGGGAGGAGATCATCCGGCATATCGTCAGAGCCGCCGGGCAGGATGTGATCGTCAGCACCACCGGCAAGGCCAGCCGGGAGCTGTTTGAAATTCGGGCCGCGGCCGGCGAAACCCACGCCCGGGATTTCCTGACCGTGGGCTCCATGGGGCACGCCTCCTCCATCGCCCTGGCGGCGGCACTGTATCAGCCTGAGCGGCGGGTCTGGTGCGTTGACGGCGACGGCGCCGCGCTGATGCATTTAGGCGCCATGCCGGTGATCGGCAGCCGCCGTCCCCGGAACCACATTCACCTCGTGATCAACAATCAGTGCCATGAGACCGTGGGCGGCATGCCCACGGTGGCCAGCACCGCCGATCTTACAGCCATTGCCAAGGCCAGCGGCTATCTGCACGCCCTGCGGGTGCAGGACGATATTTCCCTGGATGCCGCGCTGTCCCAGGCCAAAAAGCTGGATGGACCGGTGTTCATTGAAGCCATGAGCGCTGTCGGCGCCCGGGATAACCTTGGCCGTCCCACCACCA
>JAFUGB010000386.1 GCA_017469605.1 Clostridia bacterium | reverse complement strand
TGCAAGGGTAGGCGCCTGGGTCTCGGGGATCACAGCGGGAGCATTGGATACAAAGATCGGCGGCTCGGTGGGCGCCGGGGTGGGCGTGGGCGCCAGGGTCGGTACCGGGGTTGGATCCACCACCACCAGGCTCAGCTTGCTGTCTGTCTGCCGCCAGGTATCCTTTTCCTGAATGGCGGCGTAAATATCATCCACGTAGGGACGCTCAAAGCGAATGGTGACCAGCCAGGTGGTGTGCTCATCATCATCCTTACACTGGCTGGAGCTGGGCAGCAGGTTGCCCGCGCTGTCGGCCAAGCCCACGTTCTGCACGGCTTTGGTGGTGGTGATGCTGAACTGCATTTGGCTGCCCACGTTGGCGCTGGTGCTGGCAGTCTGGAACAGATGGATTTCGGCAGGCTCGCCCTGGGCGCCCACCAGGCTGCCCAGCCTGTCCCTGAGATCGTAGAGCGCGCCGGCAAAGCCGCCGCCATCCCGGGGACGGTCAATCACCTTAGGCAAAAACACCATGCCCAGCGCAAACAATACCAGCAGTATGACCAGGCAGACCAGCGCCAGCAGCCAGGGGCGGCTGCGGGGCCCGTCCTCTTCGTCATAATAATCGGAATCGTCGGGATAGGGCTGATCCTCCAGTTGGGCATCCCGGGGAGAATACGCGGAAACGGTCTCGGGCAGGTCATCCCCGCCATATACCGGCGTATCTTCCGCAGGGGGACGCTTGACGGGGGGCACGCCCGCGGGCGCGGCATTGCCCTGTGTAAGGGGATCAAAGCTGGTTTCCCGGCGCACGATCCGTTCGGGGTTCATGGCGGGCATCACGCGGGTGGGTCCCTGGACGCTGCCTGTGTCCGCGTTGGCGGAACGCACAGCGGGTACCACCTTGGTTTCAGCAGCGTCCGGCGCGGCGGTTTCCTCAGCGGGCATCCGGTGGCGGTCAGACCGCCGATGGCGCACATAGGGCGCGGCGGGCTGCGCCTGCTCAGGCGATTGATTCATATCGTGATCCAATATATCAGCCATGCTGGTTACTCCTTGACACAGAAAAATAGAAAAATGTTTCAATATATTATAGCAGTCATTGATTGAAATGGCAAGGGCAGGTTCATGCCCGGCGCAGATCAGGGCTTGTGAAAGCGGGAAAAAAATGGTATGATACAAAGAAAGCACGGATGATGCGCGCGCTTTGTCCATTTGGAATGTAAGGCAGGTATGCTGATGAACGCTCAACAGCTTTGTGTGCTGATCCCCTCCCTGGAGCCCGATGAACGGCTGCCCCGGTATATCGATTCGCTGCTGGCGGCGGATTTTGGCATGATCCTGGTGGTCAACGACGGCTCCGGCCGGGAGTATGACGCCATCTTTGATGCCATTGAGGCCCGGGAGCGCTGCCATGTGCTGCGTCATGAGGTCAACCGCGGCAAGGGGCAGGCGCTGCGCACCGGCATCGCCTATATCCGTGATCACACCGGCTTTGACGGCGTTATTACCGCCGATGCCGATGGCCAGCATATTGTCAGCGATACGCTCAAGCTGGCCGATGCGCTGGCTGATACCGGCCGGGCGCTGCTGCTGGGCAGCCGGGATTTTTCCTCAAAAAACAAGAACATCCCCGCGCGTTCCATCTTTGGCAATCGTGTCACCAGCACGGTATTCGCCGCCCTGTACGGGCATTGGCTGCCCGATACCCAAACCGGCCTGCGCGCCGTGAACCGGGCGTGCTTTGACGATATGCTTAGTATTTCCGGCGATCGGTTTGAGTATGAGATGAATATGCTGATTTTCTGTGCCGCGCATAAATATCAGTTTAAAATCATCTCCATTGAGACCATTTACCTGGAGGAAAACAAGTCCTCCCATTTTCATCCCCTGCGGGACAGCTGGCGCATTTACAAGCTGCTGCTGGGCTCCTTTTTCCGCTATAGCGCTTCCAGCATCATTTCCTTCCTGATCGATTATGCCGTGCTGAGCCTGCTGATGTTTTGGGTATTCAGGGATAAGCCCGATATCACGCTGCTGGGCATTCCCTTCAGCTTCAAGGCGCTGGTGGCCACGCCCATCGCGCGCCTTTGCTCGGCGCCGGTCAATTTTCTGCTGAACAAGAATTTTGTGTTCAAGGCCGGGGGCGGGAAGGACGCGGTGCGCCGGTACATCATTCTGGCGCTGGCATGCCTTGCGATTACTACGCTGGTGTTTGGCTTTCTGGATCATTATGTCGGCGCCAACGCCCTGCATATATTGTTGAAAATCGTGATTGATACAGCCATGTATGTGGTCAATTATCGCATCCAGCACAGCTGGGTATTCAAGGAGAAGCAATAATGGCAAACGACAGACTTTCCAAAATTCGCAATTTCTGCATCATCGCCCATATTGATCACGGAAAATCCACGCTGGCCGACCGCATTCTGGAGCTTACCGGCGTGTTTGAAAAGCGTGAAATGGTGGAGCAGATCCTGGACAGCATGGAGCTGGAGCGTGAGCGCGGTATCACCATCAAGAGCAAGGCCGTGCGCATGAACTACAAGGCCCGGGACGGGCAGACCTATGTGCTCAACCTGATCGATACCCCTGGCCATGTGGACTTTACCTATGAGGTCAGCCGCGCGCTGGCTGCCTGCGAAGGCGCGCTGCTGGTGGTGGACGCCACCCAGGGCATCGAGGCCCAAACGCTGGCCAACGTGTATATGGCCCTGGAGCATGACCTGGAAACCATCCCGGTGATCAATAAAATCGATCTGCCCTCGGCCCAGCCCGAGGAGGTGCGCCGGGAAATCGAGGAGGTTATTGGCCTGGACGCTTCCTTTGCCCCGCTGACCAGCGCCAAGCAGGGCATCGGCATTGAGGACGTGCTGGAGGCTGTGGTCACCCATATGCCCCCGCCCGAGGGTGACGAAAAGAAACCCCTGAAGGCGCTGGTGTTTGACGCTAAGTATGATAACTATCGGGGCGCTATCTGCTATGTGCGCGTTATGGAAGGCCGGGTGTATCCCGGCATGCGCATGCGCATGATGCAGACCGGGGCCGAATTTGACGTGGTGGAAACCGGCTACCTGAGCCCTGGGCCCGAGCCGGCAAGCGAGCTGCTGGCCGGCGAGGTGGGATACATTGCCGCCAGCATCAAGGACCTGCGGGATACCCGGGTGGGCGATACCATTACCGATGCCGCCAATCCGGCGGATGAAGCCCTGCCCGGCTACCGTGAAGTGACGCCCATGGTTTATTGCGGCATTTATCCCGCCGACGGCGCGGATTATGAAAACCTGAAGGACGCGCTGGAAAAGCTGCGCATGAACGACGCCGCGCTGTCCTATGAGCCCGAAACCAGCGTGGCATTGGGCTATGGCTTCCGCTGCGGCTTTCTGGGCCTTTTGCATATGGAAATCATCCAGATGCGCCTTGAGCGGGAGTTTGATCTTGACCTGGTCACCACCGTGCCCAGCGTCATTTACGAGGTCATCAAGACCAATGGCGAGCAGCTCATGATCGATAACCCTACCAGCCTGCCGCCGGTGACCGAGATTGCTGAAATGCGGGAGCCCTTTGTGCTGGTGACCATCTATACGCCCCAGGATTATGTGGGTACGCTGATGGACCTGTGCCAGGAAAAACGCGGCGTGTTTAAAGATATGCAGTATGAGGGCGGCCGCGTGAAGCTGACCTACGATATCCCGCTGAACGAGGTCATTTTTGATTTTTTTGATTCCCTGAAGAGCCGCAGCCGGGGCTACGCCAGCATGGATTATGAGCTCAAGGGCTATATGCCCAGCGATTTGGTCAAACTGGATTTCCTGCTCAACGGCGATATCTGCGATGCCTTTACCATGATCGTGCACCGTGACCGGGCTTATGCCCGGGGCCGCAGCATTGCCGAAAAGCTGGTGGAGGTCATCCCGCGGCAGCAGTTTGATATCCCCATCCAGGCGGCCATCGGCGGCAAGGTTATCGCCCGGGAAACGGTCAAGGCCGTGCGCAAGGACGTGCTGGCCAAGTGCTATGGCGGCGATATCACACGCAAAAAGAAGCTGCTGGAAAAACAGAAGGAAGGCAAAAAACGCATGCGCCAGTTCGGCACCGTGGAGGTGCCCAGCGAAGCCTTTATGAAGGTGCTGAAGATGAACGACGACTGATGCTGAAGGCTGACGCAGCCCGGGATTTGCGGGGGAGGAAGCGAACGGGGGCGTACTTTCTTGGGTTTCCAAGAAAGTACGCCCCCGTTGGTCTTATCCCGGTTTGTCAATGCTTTCCACTGAGCACCTGCGCCAGCGTTTCCATCATTTTTTCGCCTTCGCGACATACCGGCGGTTACCGCTCCACCTTCAGCGCGGCCTTGTTTTCGTACATCCGCTCATCCGCCCGCTTGAGCACATCCTCAAAAACCCTGTCGCTGCCGGGCCGATAGCTTGAAAGGCCGCAGGCGATAATGACCTCCTGGGACTGAGAATGCTCCCGGTTCATGTCCGCAAAGGCATTCAGCAGCGTTTCGCGGTGCTGGTAATCCTGGCCGGACAGGATGGCCACAAATTCGTCTCCGCCCACCCGGTAGACCGGGCTGTGCTTAAAGATGTTGCAGATGATGGAGCAGGCGCGCTGGATAAACAGATCGCCCGCATTATGGCCCATGGTGTCGTTGACCTGCTTGAGTCCGTTTAAATCGCAGTAGGCTACGGCGAAGGGATCGGCCTTGTTCTCCCGCAGCTTTTCATTCCATTGGGCTTCGGCTTCCACAAAGGCGTGCTTGCTCTTAACGCCGGTGAGCGGGTCACGGTTGGCCAATTCCCTGGCTTGCGCCAGCTCACGCTCCTGCTCCTGCTCCCGCCGGATCTGGGCATCGATGGAGCTGACGCCAATGACGATATGGGGATCGTCCTTATCGGCCATGCGGCTGGCCTTCATATGCACGTAGGTGGGCTTGCCGTCCAAGATCAGCCGGTAGGTCAGGGTAAAGATGCCGTTGGCTTCCAGCGTTGCCATCAGTGTTTCCTTTTTCAGCGCTGTCATGACCATTTCCTGATCCTCGGGATAGATCATCCGCAGGGCGTCTGCCCGGACCCGGGCGAAGAAATCCTCACCGCCTTTTTCAATGCTCAGATCCTGAAAATCCTCATGGGAGCTGTACTCCACAAATCGGTCGGTATTGGTATCCACATAGTAAATGCTGAAATAGTCGTTGGCCAGGGCCTGAGCGATGCTGGAATAGGTGATGCTCTCCTTCTGGCGGCGCATTTCGGCATCCACGTTGCTGACGCCAATCACAATATGATGATCCCGGACGGCGGTCCGGATGGCCTTCAGGTGATAATACAGCGGCCTGCCGTTGATGACCAGGCGATAGGTCATGGTAAAGGGCTGATTTCCCATCAGCTGGGCCAGCAGCGTTTCCTTCTGCAGGGAAAGGGAGACCCGGGCCTGATCCTCGGCAAACACCACCCGCGGGATATTGTTTTGGGTATCGGTGAAGAAATCCGATCCGCTGCGCTGGATCTGCAAATCGTTATACTGGCCCTGGGAACTGAACTCCACATAATGGTCATTGCTGATATCCACATAGTAGATGCTTTCAAAGCCGGAGGAAAGCGCGTGGGCAATACCGCCGATGGCCATATCCTGCTTGGCCCGGTTTTTCGCGGCGCGGCGGCGAAGGGCGGGGCCGCTTTCCCTGATCGCGCTGTCGCGGCGCATGCGCTCCACCACAAAGTGCTCATACTTGGCGGCCGGGATGGGCTTGGAGAAATAATACCCCTGCACGATATCGCAGCCCATGGCCTTGAGGGCGGTGAGCTGTTCCTCGGTTTCCACGCCCTCGGCAATGACGGGCACGGAGAGATAATCAGCGATGTCAATGATGACCTCCAGCATGCGGGTATCCTTGCGCTGGCTGAAGGCGTTGCGGATAAACTGCATATCCAGTTTCAGCGCGTCGATGGGCAAGGTGGAAATCATATTCAGCGAGGAATAGCCCGTGCCAAAATCGTCCATCTCGATCTGGAAGCCTAAATCGCGCAGGCGGTGCACGGTCTGGATGATCTGGGCCGAATCCTGGGTATAGGCCGATTCGGTGATCTCCAGCAAAAACTCACCCGGCGTCAGCTCATGCTCCCGCAGGATGCGCTGGAGGGTATCGATCAGGTTGGGATCGTACATGTCAATGCGGGACACGTTGACCGAAACCGGCACCACAAAGCGAAAGCGCCGTTTCCAGTCCTGGATCTGGGCGGCGGCATGCTCCCATACATAGGTATCCAGCTCCTGGATCAGGCCGTTTTCCTCAAACAGGGGAATAAACACGCCCGGGCTGATCATGCCAAGCTGGGGATGGAGCCAGCGGATCAGCGCCTCGGCGCTGGACAGCTCGGGGATTTCGGGCCGCACGTCAAACTTGGGCTGGTAGTAAACCTGGAACTGCTCTTCCCGGATGGCGCGGTGGAAATCCTCCACCAGCTGCTCCTCGTAGAGCTCCTTTTCATGCAGGGCGTTATCGTAGATGGCGATGGTTTTGGTCACGCTGGCGCGCACGGTATCGGCCGCCGCCTTGGCGCGGTCAAACCGGCGTTCGATATCGATGGATTTATCCACATTGGAATATACGCCCATGCGCAGGCGCACCCGGTTTTCCTTGCCCTGCCCCTCGCCCAGGGCGATGGAGGCGTTCAGCAGGATTTCTTCATAATCGGTGCGGTGAGGGCAATACACCAGGAAGGTATCGGCCTCCCGGCGGCACACGATCCCGCCCGACGCCTGAACGACCTCCCGGGCCTTTTCGCCCACCTGGCGTAGGATGCTGTCGCCATAGGCCGTGCCAAAACGCTCGTTGATCAAATGAAAATGGAAAATATCCACCACGATGGCGTCCATGTCCATTTCCTTGTGAAACTGGTCAAACTGTTCGGCGTAGCGATAGAAATACTCCCGGTTATACAGGCCGGTGAGCGGATCGCGCTCGGTGGAACGGATGATGTCCCGGTCCTCGCTGAGCTCAATGGTGCGGCGGATGCGCGCCAGGATCACCCCGGCCTGGGGATAGGGCTTTGGAATAAAATCAATGGCGCCCAGGTTCAGGCTTTCCACTTCGGCCGTCTGGTCAGAGGTGAGCACGATGACGGGGATCTGCGCCGTATCGGCGTTTTCCTTCATGCACCTGAGCATCTCGGTGCCGGACATGACGGGCATCATCAGGTCCAGCAGCACCAGCGAAAGCGTGTCGTTGTGCTCCTGGACGGTGCGCAGGCCCTGCTGGCCGTTTTCGGCCGTCAGCACCTCATATTCGCCCTCCAAAACGTTCCGCAGCAGCTCCCGGTTGATCATTTCATCATCCACGACCAGGATCGTCCGCTTGCCGTTGGCGGAGTGGAATTTTTCATGGCTCTTCAGCATAAACCGCGCAGCCTCCTGTATTTAAACGCATAACAGCTTTCCGCATATCGCCCGTATCCTGCCGAAAAACAGACATACGCACGTCCTTTCAATTATACATCACGCGGCATGTTATTTCAATATTAATACACTTCATTCCCGCTAAAAAGCCGCCTTGGCAAGCGCCGCCGATCTATGATATAATAAAAAACGCCGCCGCGGCCAGGCTGCCGCGGGCTGAAAGGTTTGCATGGAAGAGAAATATTCTGAAAAATTTGAATGGATGCGCGGCCGTCTGGAGGAGCTTTCCGAGGCGGTGGCGCAGCCTGACATCATGGCGGATATCCCGCGCTGGCAAAAGCTGAACCGGGAGCGCGCCCAGCTGGAACCCGCCGTGAACGCGTGGCTGGGCTATTTGAAGCTGTGTGCCGATTTAAACGACGCCCGGGAGCTGGTGGACGATCCCGATATGGGGGAGATCGCCCGGGAGGAAGCGCGGGAATTGTCCGAAAGGGAAAAGGCCGAAGCCGAAAGGCTCAAGCTGTTCCTGATCCCCCAGGATCCCAACGACCAGCGCAATGTGATATTGGAGGTGCGCGCCGGGGCCGGCGGCGACGAAGCCAGCCTGTTTGCCGCGCTGCTGCTGCGCATGTACATGCGCTATGCCGAGCGCAAAGGCTGGCAGGCGTCGGTGACCAGCGTCAATGATACCGAGCTGGGCGGCGTCAAGGAGGCCGTGGTCACCATTGCGGGCCGCGGCGCGTTCAGCCGGCTTAAGTTTGAAAGCGGGGTGCACCGCATCCAGCGCGTGCCGGTCACCGAGGCCGGCGGGCGCATCCATACCAGCACCGCCACTGTGGCCGTGCTGCCCGAGGCCGAGACTGTGGAGGTGGACATCAAGCCCGAGGACCTGCGGATTGATACCTACCGCGCCAGCGGCCACGGCGGCCAGTACATCAACCGCACGGACAGCGCCGTGCGCATTACGCACCTGCCCACCAGCACCGTGGTTACCTGCCAGGACGAAAAAAGCCAGCTGAAAAACAAGGAAAAGGCCATGAAGGTGCTGGCCAGCCGCCTGTACAGCCTGTACCGCAGTCAGGCTGACAGCGCCTATGCCGAAAATCGCCGCGCCCAGGTGGGCACCGGCGAGCGCAACGAGCGCATCCGCACCTACAATTTTCCCCAGGGCCGGGTCACCGACCATCGGGTGGGGCTGACGCTGTACAAAATAGACGCCATCGTGGACGGCGACCTGGACGAGATCATCGACGCCCTCACGGTGGAGGACCAGGCCGAAAAGCTGAAGGCGCTGGGATAAGGAGAAAACCAATGATCGTAATCGTAGCCGAAAAGCCCAGCGTGGGCCGCGATATCGCCCGGGTGCTGGGCTGCCGGCAGAACGGCGAGGGCTGCATCGCCGGGGAGAAATACACCGTTACCTGGGCGGTGGGCCATCTGGTGACGCTGTGCGAGCCCGACGAGATCGACGAAAAATACAAAAAATGGCGGATGGACGATCTGCCCATCCTGCCGGAGAATATCCCCACCAAGGTGATCAGCAAAACCAAGAAGCAGTTTTCGGTGATCAAAAAGCTGATCAATGATAAGGATACCGAGCGCGTGATCTGCGCCACCGACGCCGGGCGCGAGGGTGAATTGATTTTTCATTACATCTACGACCAGGCCAAGTGCAAAAAGCCTGTGGACCGGCTGTGGATCTCCTCCATGACCGACGAGGCCATCCGGGAGGGCTTTGAAGCCATCAAGCCTGACAGCGAATACGAGGGCCTGCGCAAAAGCGCGGTGTGCCGCAGCGAGGCCGACTGGCTGGTGGGCATGAACGCCAGCCGGGCCTTTACCCTGCGCTATAACGCCCTGCTTTCCATCGGCCGGGTGCAGACGCCCACGCTGAATATCCTGGTGAAGCGCCGGAAGGAAATTGAAAACTTCAAACCGGTGGAATACTTTACCGTCACGGCGGACTTTGGCGATTACACCGGCCAATGGTTTGATGAAAAAGCGGCGGAGGAAAAAACCGCGGGCCGCGTTCCCACCAGGGAAAAGGCCGAGGAGCTGGCGGCCAGGGTCAAGGGCAAAACCGCAACGGTGCGCAGCGCCTCCAGCGAGGAGAAAAGGGAGCTGCCGCCCCAGCTGTATGATCTTACTTCTTTGCAGCGGGATGCCAACAGCACCCTGGGCTTTACCGCCGATAAAACGCTGAAAATCGCCCAGGCGCTGTACGAAAAATGGAAGCTGCTCACCTATCCGCGCACCGACAGCCGCTACCTGCCCATGGATATGATCCCCAAGCTGTATCAGACGCTGAAGGCGCTGCCCGAGCCCTACCGCGGCCTGGAAGCCGGCATGGAGCGTAAGGAGGACGGCAAGCTGTATATCAGCCGCCGCGTTTTTGACAACAGCAAGGTCAGCGACCACCATGCCCTGCTGCCCACCCCGAAAACCGCCGATTTAAGCAAGTTGCCGC
>JAFUGB010000385.1 GCA_017469605.1 Clostridia bacterium | reverse complement strand
CTATACAACAGTATCAAAGAAGGCTGCGTTTGTCGGCGTAAAAGCGGCAAACGCAAAGATCAGCTCCCGGGCAGCGCGCCCCTTATAAACCACGCTTCGGCGCGTATGTTATTCCTTGCCGATAAACGCTTTGACCCGGGGATCGTCAAACACCGCCTGGGGCGCGCCTTCGGCAACGACGACGCCCTCGGCCATATACAGCACCCGGTCGGCCACCTCCCGGGCAAAATTCATTTCATGGGTAACCACGATCATGGTTCGCCCTTCCTCGTTCAGGCCGCGGATCACCGAAAGCACCTCCTGGGTAAGCTCAGGATCCAAGGCGCTGGTGGGCTCGTCAAAGCACAGGATCTCCGGATCCAGCGCCAGCGCCCGGGCAATGGCCACGCGCTGCTGCTGGCCGCCGGACAGCTGGAAGGGATAGGCGTTTTCCTTATCGGCCAGCCCCACCTTTTGGAGCAGCGCGCGGGCATACGCCTGGGCGCTTTTTTTATCGCGCTTCAGCACGCAGCATTGGGCCTCGGTCAGATTTTGCAGCACGCTCATATGGGGAAACAGATTGAAGCTTTGAAACACATAGCCCATCTTGAGGCACAGGCGGCGCAGCTCCTTGTCCGGCGCGTATACGCCGTCCTTCACCAGCGGCTGGCCGTCAATTTCGATGGTGCCCTTTTCTATTTTCTCCAGATTATTGAGACAGCGCAGCAGCGTGCTTTTGCCCGAGCCGCTGCGGCCGATGATGGCCACCGTTTCGCCCTGGCGGACGGTGAGCGATATATCGCGCAGCACCGAAAGGCCCTCAAAGCCCTTTACAACATGAACGGCTTGCAGCATGTCATCCCCTCCTCACTGATAATAGCTGAGCTTGCGCTCCACCAGCCGGCAAAGCTGCTCGGCAACGCCGTTGAGCAGCAGATACATGATCATGGCGATGATGTAGGGCTCAATGGAGGAAGAAGAGGAAACGTGCTTTTTGGCCAGGCTCATGAGCTCGGTCACGGCAATGGTGCTGGCCAGGGCAGTATCCTTCACCAGCGTGATCACCTCGTTGGTCACGGGCAGCAGCACGCGCTTGCATACCTGGGGCAGCACTACCCGAAAAAAGGTCTGGGCGCGGGTCATGCCCAGCACCTGGCCCGCCTCCCACTGGCCCACGGGGATGGACTGAATGCCGCCGCGGAATATTTCGGCAAAGTATGCGGCATAATTTACGGTAAAAGCCACGATGGCGGCATTGAAGCGGTTCAGGCTGAAAGGCAGGACACTGGGCAGGAAGAAATAAATAAAAAGCACCTGCAGCATCAGCGGCGTGCCGCGCACCACATAGATATACGCGGAAATAGGAACGCGCAGGACGCCGTGCCTGCTCATGCGGCCCCGGGCCACCAGCATGCCCAGCGGAATGGAAAGGACCAGCGTCAGGGCAAAAATGCGCACGGTGACCGACAGGCCCTGCAGCAGGATCTGCACCAGGTTCCACAGCTTTTGGGGATTGTTAAAGTATTTCATGGCGGGGATGCTCCTTTGCAGAACAAACAATCGGGAGCCAAGGCCCGGCCCCCGATTGTTTTAAAACGTGTTTTTTACTCGGCAGCGCCAACGATGGAGATGTTCTTGCCAAACCACTTGGCGCTGATCTGCGCAATGGTGCCGTCGCTTTCCATTTCGGTCAGGATCTCGTTCACCCGATCGCGCAGGGCCGCGTCGCTCTTGCGGAAGCCTACGCCAAACAGGTCATCCTCCAGGCTGTCAATCACGATCAGGCTGTTATCACCCAGCCCGGCGATCTTATATTCCGCCACCACCAGGTCAATCAGCACGCCATCCACGCCGCCCTGCTGCAGGTCCATCAGGGCCGTCAGGTACTCGTCATAGGCCAGCACGTTGACCGAAGCGTAGAAATCGGCATACTGCTCATAGGTTTCCAGCACTTCCTGGGCGAAGGAATCGCTCTGTACGGCAATATCCGCGCCCGCCATATCGGCAATGGACCCGAAGCCGGAAGAATCCTTGGCCACCATGACGATCTGGTTGTTCATATAGGGCAGGGACATGGACATGCTCTCCTGGCGTTCCTCCGTGATGGACAGGCCGTTCCAGATGCAGTCAATATTGCCGGAGGAAAGCTCCAGCTCCTTGGCCTCCCAGCTAATGGGCTGGCAAACCAACTCAACGCCCAGGCGGGCGGCCACTTCCCTGGCTAGGTCAATATCGTAGCCCACGATCTCATTGGTATCTTCGTCCCGGAAGCCCATGGGCGGGAAAGTATCATCCAGGCCCAGCACCAGCGTGCCCTTGGCCTGGATATCGGCCACCGAGGTATCCTCCGCCATGGCATGGTGCGCCATGACACCTACAAACATCATTGCTACAAGGAACAGGGACAGGAACTTTTTCATCACAGCGCACTCCTTTCGGAAATTCTATTTCCTTCCAAACAATAGGAAAGATGTATGAAGAATACCACAACCCCCAAGCGCCCGTCAAGGCAGTCTTGTGTATTTCATTTGTTTTAATGAATATTTATAAATTCCCATGCAAAATATCGAAAACAGCACCGTTTCATTATAAATGTTCATTGCTTTTCGGACAAAACCATGATATGCTGGTATCATCCAATACAAGAGGAGGCAGAATTGTATGTCCAACATCTGGCACGATATCAGCCCGCACCGCATTACGCCCGACGACTTTATTGCCGTGATTGAAATAGAAAAAGGATCCAAAAATAAGTATGAGCTGGACAAGGAAACCGGCCATATCATCCTGGACCGCATCCTGTATACCTCCACCCATTACCCTGCCAATTACGGGCTGATTCCCCGCACCTACGCCGACGACCATGATCCGCTGGACGTGCTGGTGCTCTCCAGCGAATCCATCGCGCCGCTGAGCCTGGTGCGCTGCTATCCCATTGGGGTTATCAATATGCAGGACCAGGGAATGATGGATGAAAAGATCATCGCCATCCCCTTTAACGACCCCACCTACAATAACTATCACAGCATCCACGATCTGCCCACCCATATTTTTGAGGAAATGCGCCATTTTTTCACGGTGTACAAGAGCCTGGAGGACAAGACCACCGTGGTAAACGAGGTGCAGGGGCCCGAGGAGGCCCGGGAAGTGATCCGGCACTGTCTGGACGCCTATGTTGATAAATATTGTCGATAAGGAGACCTGAAAATGAGCGAAAACTGCACCCACGACTGCTCCACCTGCGGCAGCTCCTGCGCCGAACGCACCGCACCCCAGGACCTGCGCGAAACACCCAATGAATATACCCATGTTAAAAAGCTGATCGGCGTGGTATCCGGCAAGGGCGGCGTAGGCAAAAGCATGGTAACCAGCCTTTTGGCCGTTTTGGCCCAGCGCCAGGGCTACAAAACCGCCATCCTGGACGCCGATATGACCGGCCCTTCCATTCCCCGGGCCTTTGGCATCCACGAGCAGGCGCTGTCCAGCGAGATCGGCATCCTGCCTGCCGCCAGCAAAACCGGCATCCGGATCATGAGCCTGAACCTGCTGCTGGAAAACGACACCGACCCCGTCGTCTGGCGCGGACCGGTCATTGCCGGCGCGGTGAAGCAGTTTTGGACCGACGTGGCCTGGGGCGACGTGGACTTTATGTTTGTGGATATGCCTCCGGGAACGGGCGACGTGCCGCTGACCGTGTTCCAGAGCCTGCCGGTGGACGGCATCGTGGTGGTGGCCACGCCCCAGGAGCTGGTGGGCATGATCGTGGAAAAGGCCGTGAACATGGCCGATATGATGAACATTCCCGTGATCGCGCTGGTGGAAAACATGGCCTCCTTCCGCTGCCCGGACTGCGGCAAGGTGCACCGGATCTTTGGTGAAAGCCATGCCGACGACATTGCCAAAAAGCACGGTATTTCTCCCATATGCCGCCTGCCCATCGATCCCAAGCTGGCCGCCGCCGTGGACGCCGGCGCCATTGAACTGGCTGAGGAGGACGGCCTGGACGGCCTGGTAGCAAAGCTTTCCGGGCTGCTGCAATAAGGGTTTTCCGGTACAATGAGTATATAAAGGAGGAACATCCCATGAGCGAAGTCAAAAAAGTGCCCGGTATCGGCGGCGATCAGTATATTCCCTATGATCAGCGCACCGGCAACGAGAGCATTGTGTATTTCACCCGTGACTTAAGCGCCGAGGGCCTGCGCAAAATGGTGGAGCGCGTCAACGCCAATATCCGCGGCAAAGTGGCCATTAAGCTGCATACCGGCGAAAAGTACGGCCCCAACATCATCCCCCACGAGTGGGTGGAAAACCTGGTCAAAACCGATTATCCGGACGCGCACATCGTGGAAACCAACACCTACTACGTGGGCGACCGCTATACCACCGAGCAGCACCGGGAAACGCTGGAAGTGAACGGCTGGACCTTCTGCCCGGTGGACATTACCGACAGCACCGGCACCGCCGACCTGCCGGTCAAGGGCGGCAAGTGGTTTGACCATATGACAGTTGGCAAAACGCTGCCCACCTACGATTCGCTGCTGGTGCTGACCCACTTTAAGGGCCATACCATGGGCGGCTTTGGCGGCAGCAACAAGAACATCGGCATCGGCTGCGCCGATGGACGCATCGGCAAGGCGGCCATTCATTCCCGCCTGGCCGGCAAGGGTGGCGAGGAGGATATGTGGACCATTGCCGAGGAAGAGCTGATGGAGCGCATTTCCGAATCCACCAAAGCTACCGTTGATCACTTTGGCAAGCAGATCACCTTTGTAAACGTGATGCGCAACATGAGCGTGGACTGCGACTGCGCGGGCTGCCTGGCCGAAAAGGTGGTCACGCCCAACGTGGGCATCCTGGCCTCCACCGATATCCTGGCGCTGGATCAGGCCTGCATCGATCTGGTGTTCGCCCTGAGCGAAAACGACGGCGCCGCCCTGCGCGAGCGCATCCAGACCCGCCACGGCCTGCGCCAGCTGAGCTACATGAAGGAGCTGGGCATGGGCAACGACCGTTACCTGCTGCTGGATACCGATCATGCGGATCAGCGCATCCAGCCCGCCGACGCCGTAAAGGGCGTGAAGCCCTTTGTGGAATTGCCCATCGTGACCAAGCGCCGCCTGGAGGCCATGGCCGCCGCAGCGGCCGCACAGGAAAACGAGTGATTTCCCAGCTGCGCAAAATACCATGATAAACGGCAGGCGGCCTTGTCAGGATTTCTGGCAAGGCCGCCTGTTTGATGCGATTGATCACAGCTCATTTGTCTTTCCCGCTTCATATTGCTGCATGTTTTTCAGGGAATTCTTGATATCCCCTTCGATTACAACACTGGTGGTGGTCATGACCTGCTCCGGAGACATTTGCATCCCCATCCTGATCCAGTCAAGCACCACGCCCACTAAGGCGTAGGTGTAAAAAATGGCGATGGAGTGTTTGCCCTGATCGCTGATTTCCATACCGACCGCTTCTTCCTCCACCACCGGGAGCAACAGCG
>JAFUGB010000384.1 GCA_017469605.1 Clostridia bacterium | reverse complement strand
GGGAATGTGTGCGGCTTGGATTTAAACAGATCATGTGTCCGGCCGACGCGGTAAAAAAGCTGCAGGCACCATCCGATGTAACGCTGATGCCTGTGCGCACGCTGGCCCAGGCCATCGCCGTGCTTGGCCTGCGTCAATCCTGAAAAGAAACAGTATCCGCCTCCTGTATGCGGGCTATGCTTTCGGGCATAATAACGCGTATAGGAGGCTTTGATATGAAAAAGAAAAGATGGGTCCTTGGAGTGCTGCTGGCGATGTGTGTCCTTCTTTCGGCCTGCGCTGGGAGCAGGGATACGGTGGAGCAGCCGGAAAAAACCCCGGAAACAGCGCGGCAGGACAGTTTTATTCTTCCCGACGATATACGGGTTGACAGCGCCGGCGTACCGCAGCTTCGGGTATATGTAACCGATGAAAAGGAGATCCATGAAATGGATCTGGAAGAATATCTTTGCGGCGTTCTGGCGGGGGAGATGGAAAACGATTGGCCGGAGGAAGCGCTGCGGGCCCAGGCCATCCTGGCACGTACGTTTGTGATCAAGTTTATTACCGAAAAGCAGAGCAAATACGACGGGGCGGATATTTCCACCGATATAGAAGAGGCCCAGGCATATGATTTTTCAGGGATCAACGACCGAATCCGGTCTGCCACGGAGAGCACCAGGGGGCAAATTGTATGCTATCAGGGGAACCCGATTTACGCGTGGTTTCACGCTCACTCCGGCGGACGGACGGCCACCGCGGAAGAAGGCTTGAGCTATAAGCAGGATGCGCCGTATACGCAATCTGTGGAGAGCGCCGAAAGCGATCAGGCGCCCGAGGATGACGCGGAGTGGGAGGCAGAGTTCACCCAGCAGCAGGTCATTGCCGCGGCGGCTGACGTGGGCGTAAAGCTGGGGGACAGCATCAATAGCGTTTCCGAAGGGGCCAAAGGAGAAAGCGGCCGGCTGAAAACAATCAAGGTGAACGGAAGCGAGATCCCTGCCAATGAGTTCAGGATCGCAATTGGCAGCACCGATATGAAATCCA
This sequence comes from Clostridia bacterium, assembly GCA_017469605.1. Lineage (GTDB taxonomy): Bacteria > Bacillota > Clostridia > Christensenellales > Aristaeellaceae > SFMI01. The sequence continues at coordinate 1,890 of JAFUGB010000384.1, read as the reverse complement.
CCCGAATTACCGATATCGGGTATGAGGATGATATGCTCAGGATGCGGGGAAAAGGATACGGCCATGGGGTTGGCATGTCTCAATGGGGAGCCTATGCCCAGGCTGAAGCGGGAAAAAGTGCAAGCGATATTATAAATATGTATTTTAAAGATGTGGATATCGTGCAAATTTGGAACTAAGATTGCACAAATAACCATATATTTTTTGACAGATGCGCCGAAGTTGCTTACAATTTCTTTGTAAGGAAGGGCGCATCTGTATTTTTTTCGTATATTTGATGCAATAGCCCCATATAATGCCTTGTCGCGCATTGAATATCACAAAAGGTTGTGGTATTATATGAGCTAAATTTAATCCCTTCCTACGCTTCTTTATCCCCATCGATACGCAAAAGGAGGTATTCCGGTGAAAAAGCTGCTTTCTGTTCTGCTTGCTCTGATGGTTGTTTCAGGGCTCCTACCTGCCATGGCCGCGGGCAATACCTATTCTGCGCTGTATTCTGGAGAAATCACCACGCTGAACTATCTTGTTACCACCACCACCAATGAGTTTGGCCTGTGCGCCAATCTGATTGACACCCTGGTGGAGTTTGACCGTTACGGCAACGTTCAGCCTTCTCTGGCCACTTCCTGGACCACCAGTGAAGACGGCCTGACCTGGACCTTTACCCTGCGCCAGGATGCCGTTTGGGTGGATGCCGATCAGAACGTGGTTGCCAATGTGACGGCCAACGACTTTGTGACTGCCGCCCAGTATATTCTGAACGCGCAGCATGCTTCCAGCTCTGCCAACATCCTGTACGATAACATCGTTGGCGCCGAAGCGTATTATGATGGCACAGCCACTCCTGAAGAGGGCCAGGAGCCCGCGCCCGCTCAGGATTGGGATACCGTGGGTATCAAGGCCATCAATGATTATACGCTTGAATATACGCTGATCCAGCCCACGCCTTACTTCCTGTCCATGGTGGATTATGTGTGCTTCATGCCCGCATACGCGCCTTTCCTGGAAGAAAAGGGGGATGAGTTCGGCGCCGCTACCGGCAATGATACCATCCTGTACAACGGCGCTTACGTGCTGAGCGAATTTGCGCCCCAGGAGCGCCGTGTGCTGACCAAGAATGAAAAGAACTGGGACGCCGACAATGTTACCATTGACACACTGGCGTTCATTTATAACAAGGAGGCCAGCACCATTTCGGCGCAGCTGTTCCTGAACGGGGAAGTGGACAGCGCCTCCATCGACCAGGCCATCGCCACCGAATGGCTTGCCGACCCTGAAAAAGCGGATTTCATTCGCCCCGAACGTCCCAGCAGCTTCTACAGCTATTTCTTCGCCTTCAACTTTGATCCCCAGTTTGATGCCGCTTATGAGCCTGATAACTGGGCCAAAGCCGTGGTCAACGAGAACTTCCGCAAGTCCATTTATTACGGCCTGGACCGTCTGAAGGCAAAGCTGGTGGCAGAGGCGGACAACGCTGAATCGCTGCTCTTTAACAGCATTACGCCCACCAATTTTGTGTTTAATAACGGCATCGATTTTGTGGAAATGGGCGCCCTGAAAGAGATTACCTCGCTGGGAACGGGCACGTATCAGCCCGATACCGCCAAAGAATACGCAGCGCTGGCCAAGGCTGAGCTGGAAGCTGAAGGCGTTACCTTCCCCATCAAGGTGCTGTTCCCCTATAATCCGGGCTCTTCCGGCTGGGATGAAGAGTGCCAGGTGATTGAACAGCAGATGGAAGAACTGTTCGGCAACGATTATATTGACCTGATCGTTGAAGCCGGTCCCTCCAGCGGCTTCCTCACAGCTGTGCGCCGCAGCGGAAATTATGCTTTCCTCAAGTGCAACTGGGGCCCGGACTATTCTGACCCGCAGACCTTTACCGAT
>JAFUGB010000383.1 GCA_017469605.1 Clostridia bacterium | reverse complement strand
GACACAAAGAGAAGCAAAGACGCCTGCCACCGCTCCCGGGCAGCACGGCAAAGCCGTGCAAGCTGTGCGCTTTGCGCACAGCGAAAATCAGCGTCAGGCCGAGAAAAATGAGCAAGCTCATTTTTTCGGACTGTCGCTGATTTTCTTCTGCCCGGAAGCTCTCATTGCGATATCCAAGCTACAGGCGCAAATTGTTTGTTGTTTCTTTTAAGCTGGTTCGCCCGGCGGGATGCAAGGGATGAAATCCCTTGCCGCAGGATCTTAAGGGCCGCGAAGGCCCTTATCGTTTTCCCACCAATTTCTGCTTGTATGGTTTTAATTTGGGATCAGTATGAACATCGGTTATACCAGCGTTCTGCGTTCGCGCTCGGCATCGGCTTCGCCCGAATCCACAGGATACCAGATGGGGTTGGGAAAACGCAGGAAGCAGGCGTCGCCCGCGCGGAACATGTTGCGGTGCGGCGTCTGCACGCGCAGCGTCTGATCGCCCACCGCCACAATATACTCCATAAAATCGGTCAGGAACACGCGCTTGACCACTGTTGCCCGGAAGCCCTCGTCATGGTTCATGTCAATGGTGTTGGGGCGGGTGGCCAGCAGCATCTGCGCATCGGCTCCCGCGGGCGCGGGCATGCCCAGCGGCGCATCTTTGCTGCCGGCGGGATATACCTTGCCGTCCCGGATATCCACCGTGGTAAAATTGGATTGGCCAAGGAAGCTGTGCACGAAACGGCTGGAGGGATGGTTGTACAGTTCGGTAGGCGTACCGATCTGCACGATTTTGCCCATGTCCATCACCAGCATGCGATCGCTGAGCGCCATGGCTTCGGACTGGTCGTGGGTAACGAAGATGATGGTAAAGTTGAATTCCTTTTGCAGCTTTTTGATTTCAAAGCGCATGGTTTCGCGCAGCTTGGGGTCCAGGTTGGAAAGCGGCTCATCCAGCAGCATGACCTTGGGATTGGTCACGATGGCGCGCGCCAGCGCGATGCGCTGCTGCTGGCCGCCGGACAGGTCTGACGGGAAGACCTTTTCCATACCGTCCAGGCTGCAATGCTTCAGCGCCTTGGCCACCCGCTGCTGGATTTCGGCCTTGGGGCGCTTTTGCACCTTGAGCGGGAAGGCCACGTTGTCAAAGATGTTCATGTGCGGCCATACGGCAAAGGCCTGGAACACCATGCCCAGCCCCCGGTCCTCAGGCGGCACATACAGGTTTTTGGCGCGTATCGAAACCGGTTTTCCATCCAGGTAGATTTCGCCTTCGCTCAGGTCCTCAAAGCCGGCGATCATGCGCAGCGTGGTGGTTTTTCCGCAGCCGGACGGCCCCAGGAAGGAGAAGCATTCGCCCTCTTTTACATTCAGGTTAAAATCGCCCACGGCCGTCACCGTGCCCAGCGTTTTGGTGGTAAATCGTTTGGTTACATGATTCAGCACGATTTGATCCACGGCTCAGACCCCCTTCCTGTCTTTTGTAATGGACTTGACGATGGCGTTGAGCACCATGATGATGATGATGGCAACCACGGAAAGCGCTGCCGCCTGCGTCATATAGCCGTTGCTGCGCAGTTGCTGAATGGCTACGCCCAGCGTGCGGCTGTTGGGGCCGTACAGCAGGATGGATGTGGTCAGTTCACGCATGGAGGGCAGGAACACCAGGAAGAAGCTGGATACCATGGCCGGCTTGATCAGCGGAATGGTGATATCGGCCAGCGATTCCATGTGGGTGGCGCCGCAGGCGCGGCTGGCTTCCTCCAGGGAAAGGTGCACCTGCTGCAGCGAGGCAGAGCAGGATTTGAGGGTGTAGGTTAGGTAGCGGGCGATATACGCCACCAGGATGATCCAGATGGTGTTGTACAGCGTAATGCCGAATACCGCGCCGCTCCAGGCCAGGATGCAGCCGATGGCCATTACCGTGCCGGGAAGGGAATAGGGAAGCACGGCCAGCATTTCCAATACGCCCGATCCCTTGGGCTTTACCTTGTAAATCACGTAGGACAGCATCACGCCCAGGAACAGGCAGATAAAGCCGGCGCCGAAGCCCAGGAAAATGCTGTTGCGGATGGAATCGGTGACCGCTTTGTTATCCACCAGGATCTTCACATAGTTGTTCAGGGTGAAGTTTTCCAGGCTGAAGGGCAGGCCGTAGGCCCGCAGCAGGCTGACCAACAGGATGATGACCAGGGGCGCCAGCACCACGATGGTCAGGAACACCAGCGAGAGCACCAGCAGCGGATATTTCGCGCCGCGCAGTTTGATCAGCGTGGGGCGCATGGATTTGCCCTTGATGATATCATAGCGTCCGGTTTTGAGGACCTTGCGCTGGACGAACAGGGCAATGGACACCACGATCACCAGCACCACGGACAGCGCGGTGGCTTCACGGATGCCCTGGAAATCGCCGCCCGCGCGGTTGACCAGGTCCACGATCTTGGTGGGCAGGGTAAAGATGTTTTTGGAATACCCCAGCATGGCGGGAATACCGTAGTTGGACAGCGAGGTGATCAGCACCAGCAGCATGCCCGAGGAGATGGCGGGGATGGTCAGCGGCAGGGTGATCTTGCGGATCACGTACCATTGCTTGGCGCCGGCGATGCGGGCGGATTCTTCCAGCGTGGGATCCATGCGCTCCAGCGCGGAAACCACCTGCATGTATACAAAGGGGAAATAGTAGATAACTTCAATGACGATGATGCCGGCTACAGTATTGATGTTGAACGGCGCGTTTCTCAGGTTGAATATGTTCATCAGGAAGCGGTTCACGTATCCGCCGCGGCCGGAGAACATCATATCCCAGGCCATGGCCGCCAGGAAGGGGGGGATCATGAAGGGGATGGAGAACAGCCATTTCATGAATCCCTTCATGGGGATGTCGCTGCGGCCCAGCAGCCAGGCAAAGAACGTGCCCACCGCCGTGGCCAGCAGCGTGGCGAAGAAGGCGATGACCACCGTGTTTTTCAGCGCGGAGAGGTTTTCTTCGCGGAAAATCACGCGCACGAACATTTCAAAGTCAATCTTTGAACCGTCCCAGAAGGTGTTGTAGATGATCATGACCACGGGCAGAATGACCACGGTGGTCAGGATCAGGAAACACAGGATGGTCATGATTTGATCCAGGCCAAACTTTTTGCCGTCCAGCCTGGCCAGGTCGGAGTTGGTGCGCTTAAAGCTCATTTTCATGCTTACACCGCCTCCTCTTCATCATAGTATTTTTCGTTGAGGAAGCGCAGCCCCACCGTGTCTCCCTCATGGTACTCCCGTCCGTCCAGCGAATCCAGCGTGGAGCGCTGCACGCGCAGCTCAACGTCGTTGAGCCGCACAAAATAATTAAACAGGCTGCCCAGAAATACATCCTGGGTAATCACGGCCTTGATGGGGCTGGCGTCGTCAAACACAATGTCCATGGGACGGATGCCCATCACGTTCTTTTTTCCGGCCAGGTAGCCCTGGGGGGCCTGGCTGGCGTAGCACAGGGCGGGATCCTTTTTCCACAGGTAATAGCGGCCCTGGTCCTCGGTCACGGGGATAAAATTGGATACCCCAATGAAGCTGAATACGAAGCGGTTGGCGGGGTGCTCAATGATCTCTTCATCCGTGCCGATCTGGCAAATCTGCCCATCCTGCTGCATGATGATCACCCTGTCGCACAGCTGCAGCGCGGCCTCCTGATCGTGGGTGATATAGATGATGGTGGTTTTCAGGCGGCGCTGCATGGCGCGGATCTCTTCCAGCATGCCTTCGCGCAGCTTGGCGTCCAGGTTGGTGATGGGCTCATCCATGATCACCAGGTCGTTGGAGGAGGTCAGGGCGCGGGCGATGGCCACGCGCTGCTGCTGGCCGCCGGAAAGCTGGGCCGGCATGTGCTTTTCATACCCCGTCATGCGTACCTGCTCCAGGGCGTGCTTAACCTTTTTGGCAATTTCATCCTTGGCCGCGCGCCGCTTTTTCAGGGGATACGCCACATTGTCCCATACCGACAGGTGGGGCCATACCGCGTAATCCTGGAATACGATGCCCAGCCGCCGCTGCTCGGGCGAGCGGTTTACGCGCCTTTTTTTGCTGTATACCAGCTCGTCGTCAATGTAAATTTCTCCTTCATCCGGGTTCAGGAATCCGCCCAGAGAGCGTACCACGGTGGTCTTGCCGCAGCCGGAAGGCCCCACGATCCCCAGTATTTCACCGGCCTGAACCTCCAGGGAATAATCCTTGATGACCGTGTGATCCCCGTATTTTACCGTCACACGGTCAAATTTTACTTTTGCCAATCTGATCGCTCCTTTCGGGAACGGATTCAAAGCGGCCGGCATTTCTGCCATTGATCCGAAATGCCGGCCGCGTAGTTCAATTGCAGCTTTCGCTGTGCTGTTACTTCTTAAAGATGGCGTCAAACTGGTCCAGCAGGTCAGAGCTGACGGCGGACAGGTCGTTAAAGTCGATGGGCAGGGCATGGTCGGCAATGTACTGGGCATCCAGCATTCCCTCGGGCAGCTCAACGCCGCTGGCCACAGGGGTGGTGTGGAACTGGGTCAGGATCTTCTGGCCGCCCTCGGTATCCAGGATGTAATCATACAGCAGCTTGGCCAGCTCTTCGTGGGGAGCGCCCACGGGGATGCAGATGGGAGCCGCCATGGCCACCATGTCCTCGGTATCCTTATAGCCCAGAGGGGAGCCGTCGGCAATCAGCTGGCGGGTGGTGTAGTCCAAGCCGATGGCGATCTTGTAGGAACCGGAGGCAACCTTGTTGTTCACGGCGCCGGTGCTGGACTCCAGCTCGGCCTGCAGGCCCTTGAGCTGCTCAAAGTAATCCCAGCCGTACTTTTCGTTGTTGATCAGGGCGTATACCAGCGCCTTGGTGGAGGCCGATCCGGTGGGATCGCTCATCAGGATCTGGTTGTCAAAGTTCTTATCCAGCAGGCCGTCAAAGTTGCTGGGGATCTCATCCTCGGTGCAGGCCAGGGTGCTCCAGGTGAAGCCGAATACCAGCATGCGGGCGCCGGTGAAGTAGCCGTCTTCATCCTTGAACTGGGGCGCGATATTGGCGGCGTTGGGGGAAACGTACTGAACCAGCTGGTCCTTGTTCTTGAAGCTGATGGCGGTGGAGAAGTCGGCGGGCCAGAAAACGTCGCAGGCGATGGCGTTGGCCTCAAATTCGGCCGCCAGCTTGGTAACGCACTTGCCGGAGGTGGCGGAATAGTAGTCCACCGTTACGCCGGGATACTTGGCCTCGAAGCCTTTCTTGATCGCGATGATCACATCCTCGCCAGCGGAGGAATAAATCATCACGGTGCCGCTGGGCTCATCCGCCAGCGCCACGGCGCAAATGGACAGCATCATTACGCAAATGAGAAGCAGGGACAGGAACTTTTTCATCATGAAAGACCTCGCTTTCTGAAATGTATTTACGGCTGCTCTGCCGTTTTTGTTGATTTCATCATACATTCTGACCATATATGACGTAAAGTCCGAATATTGAACTTTTTTATGATGTACAAAATTTATATTTTTTTGGTTTCCCGGTTTTCAAACCTTTGGATTTGCGGTATAATTTTTTTATTAAAAGCGATTGAAGGCGGAATTGCGCCATGAAAAAGACAGATCCCATTCAAAACAAATCCGGTACGGCGCCCCTGGTTGCCGTCGCCGCGCTGTTTATCCTGGTGTCCGCCGCGCTGGCGCTGTTGTACGGCGGATTTCAAAGGGCGCTGCTGTCCTCGGTGGATACGCTCAGCGCCGATTTTATCCGCCAGGCCAACAGCGCCTCCACTACGGCCGAGCAGATCCTGCAAAATTATTCAGCCCAGATTTTTTCGTTGCGCAGCGTGACCAAGCTGCGTACCTATGAGGAGCTTTCCAATGCCGACATGATCGACGGCATCCGCGCGCTGAACGATTTTACCGCCTCCAGCATGGTGGTGGATTCCATCTATGTATATAACGGCAAGCGGCAGTACATCTACAGCACCATGACGTCGGGGGCGCTGAGCGATACCGTGGAACGCTTCCGCGACCGGGACGCCGTGGCCCTGTTTGCACAGCGCACCGCCGATCAGCGCCTGGTGCCCATCCCGCGCCTGTCCGAGGTTTCGTCCAGCACAACCAACCGGCATATGGTATCGCTGATGATTTTTGATACCGGGGCGGGGGATACGCCCAGCGATAACGCGCTGATGCTCAACCTTCGCAGCGATTGGTTTTCCCAGCTGTACTTCGGTTCGGGCCAGGATGATCTATCCTTTATTGTGGACGAGGGCGGTTCGGTGATGCTGTCCTCCCAGGAGATCGACGCGGCCGATTACAAGCCGGTGATTTCCCGCATGCTGGACACCGCCGCGGCACAGGACGCGGGGCGCTTCTCATACCGGAGCGCGGACGGCCGCCGCATGCTCTGCTTTTACGCAAAAATGGGCAGGCGAAATTGGTATTACCTGCGTACCGTGCCCTATGAAAAATACCTGTCCGGCCTCACCGCCATGCGCACGGCGGTGCCTGCCCTGGTGGTGGCGGCCTTTGCGCTGGCGCTGGTGGTGCTGGCCGTCATCAGCAGGCGCATCTATTATCCCTTCCACAGCATCCGCCAGTCGCTGT
>JAFUGB010000035.1 GCA_017469605.1 Clostridia bacterium | reverse complement strand
TCACCGTGGAAGATCTGTTGACCGGTTCTCCCGATTTCCGCAGAAAGACCATGGCCATTCGCCGGGTGGTACGGACCAACAGCGATCATATGATGATTCGTATGCTGGAGAAAACAGAGTTGTGCAACTTGGGCAGCTATTGGCTGAAGGACGCCTACCGCCAATATGATTTTCGTCGGATCCCCGTGAAGGGCATGGAGGGCCGTATCGCCTTCGATTACATTTCCCGCAAGGGCGAGCCTCTCGGGAAAGACGCGGCTGATTTTCTTGACTTTTTGCACCGCACGCTGAAGTCGGATACGGTTGGATTACGATGAAGTTCTGATAAAAGGAGGCGCTGATTCATTCGTCTGCGCATTTAATCAGTGCTCCATAAGGATTTGTTATACCTGAGCATAAATTTTACACCATATCGAAAATACGTCTTATTTGCTATACTTTTTTCAAAAGAAAATGATAGCAAGGAAGGCGTTTTTTTATGAAAACTGCTGCTTGTGATAAATTACGTCAGGATTCTTCCCTGGCAAAAGAATTGAATCTATCTGGATCCCCTGAAGAAGCGGTTACGGGCGAGGTACGCATGGACGTGGGTCCCATCCATCGGAAGCTGCTGGCTTATGCAGCGCCTCTTCTCCTTATGCAGCTTATGCTGCAGTTTTACAATATCGCGGACTGCGCTGTGGTGGGATGGTTTGGCGGCGCGTTCGGTCTTGCGGCGGTGGGGGTGGCCGGGCTGGTGCTGGCCGTTCATATCAATTTCTTTATAGGCTTTGGCGTGGGCGTAACCTCTGCTGTGTCCCGGCTCTTTGGAGCGCGGCAGTATGAAAAACTGCGACACACCATTGCCACATCGGTGGTCATTGCGACGGTGGCGGGCATTTTCCTTACGCTTTTGGGAGAAATTTTGGGCCGGCGCTATCTTTTGTGGCTGTCCTGTCCTGGCGAAGCTATGAACGATGCGATCCTTTATCTTCGCATCTGTCTTTTCGGGCTTGTGCCGCAACTGGTGTACAATGTTGCAAACGGTGTTTTGCGTGCCCTTGGAAATACAAAAACCCCTCTGTATTATCTTGCCGGTTCGGCAGTTCTGAACGTGGTTTTGGATCTTGTTCTGGCGGTAGGAATGGGCTTTGGCCTCAGGGGTGTGGCCTTTGCCACAATTGCAGCCCAATGGGCGCTGGGGCTAGCTATGCTCTGGAAACTGACCCGGCTTGACGAACGTTTTTGCCTGACGGCCAATGCAAAACTGTTGCCCGCGAAAGAACTGATTGAGTTGTTGCGCCTGGGCATACCTTCGGGAATGCAGGCTGCGTTTATGAGCATTTCTTCCTTACTGATCCAAATCAGTATCGATACTTTCGGTCCCGCAGCTATGGCAGGCATGGTGGTCTATGCCAAGATTGAGGGATTCCTGTATTACCCTGCCTTTGCCTACGGAATGGCACTGACGGGCTTTATCGGACAGAACCTTGGCGCCGGGCGTCTTGACCGGGTGGAAGAAGCCATGCGCATCAGCCGGCGCACGGCGATTTACGGAACGATTGGCATC
>JAFUGB010000382.1 GCA_017469605.1 Clostridia bacterium | reverse complement strand
TCCTTGCGGTAGAACAGCATTTGGGCGCTGGGGGTTTCGGGCAAGGCATACAGGCTGTCGCCGGGTCCCCCGTAACGCTGCATCAGGCCGGGCAAAAAACGCTGGCGCAGCATGCCTGCCTGGGGATCCAAATTACGCAGTGGCTCAAATACGCGGGGAGCGAACCAATTCATCCAGGTGGCGTCCAGGCGAATGATGTCAAAAGGAGTTCCTTCGCTCAGGCCGGTGAGGATCTCATGCACGCCGTCATAAGGGAAAACAGCCACATGTACCGGAACGCCGGTGAAGCGGGTATACATGCGGGCCATGTTTTTCATGATCATCGCTGTGGGGCTGTCCAGGGTCAGCATGGTCAGGCTGCCGGTTTCGGGAATGGGGCCAGGCGACCAGACGCGAAAGCCGCTGCCCGTCAATGTGATGCTTTGCGGAACGGCGGGACTTTGTTTTGTAATACGCTGGATGAGCCGTTCCGCGGCGGTTTTGCCCATCAGGCGATAATTGAGCTCATATTTCTGAAAATCGTTTTCAGGCAGAGTGAAGAGGGGCGACATGGTATAGATATCCAGCTTTTTTTCCGCGAAAAAGCTGCCGTAAATATTGCGCAGCGCGGCGGCGTGGTTCCAGTTGACACAGAAAACGGCTTGGGGAAAGGTTTCGGCGGAGAGGATATTCAGGGCCAGGTCGGCAATGTGCGCGGCGGGCTCTTTTCTGTAATGCTGATACTGACAGCCGCCGGGCTTTTGTGCTTCGGCGGTGAAACCGCGTATCAGCTGCTTGGTTACATAGCTGTCCGCCCCTTCGGTCACCAATGCGACAAACCGGTAGCGTCTGGCACAGCGGCCCATTTCCTGGCCGATCTGCTGATAATCAAACCCCACATAGTCGTAGCAGGAAAACGGCCGCTGCTCGGCCAGCAGTACTTCGCTTTCGGCAAAGCCCGCCTGGAGGTAAGGGTTTTTTTCATGCCCTGAAGCGCTGATAGCCACGATCCCCGCTGCCAGCTCGGAGCGAATGATTACAGCCAGCGCGGCCTCCCGGGCGGCGATTCCATCGTGCAGATAGAGCGCAATGCGGTAGCCGGCGGCCTCGGCATAATTGCGAAAACTGATATAGAAGTCAGCATACTGCCGATCACTGATGTTGGGCATTACTACGGCCAGCAGGTTGGAATTGCCTTTGCGCAGCACCTGCGCTCCCTGGTTGGGCGTATAGCCCAGCTGCTCCGCGGCCTGCCGGACGCGCAGGATTTTGTCGCTGGATACGTTGCCGCGTCCGTTCAACACGTTTGATACGGTACCATAACTGACGCCCGCCAGCTTGGCAATGTCCTTAAAAGTGGCCAAAATGCTTGCTCCTTTGATGTTTACTTGCATTCATTATACCGTTAGTGTCAAAAAATATCAATTATTTTTCTGGGAATACTGGAAATTCTGGTGGAATTTTTTACAAAAAGGCTTGACGTACTGAAAAATACATGCTATGATAATTGAGAAATTGATACGAATCAATAAATGGAGGGCGCATGAACAAGCAATTTGATCTGCGGGAGGAAGCTAAAAACCATTTGCTGATAGCGGCACACCGCGGCGTTTATGGCGGCAATATTCCCTGCAATACACTGGACGCGTTCAGGGCGGCGCTTTTTCAGAAAGCCGATATGATTGAGCTGGATGTGGGAAAAAGCCGTGACGGGACGCTGTATGTATTCCATGAAGGGCTTGAAAAAGTTCAGCTTAACTGCGACAGGCCGCTGGGCAGCATGACAGACGCTGAAATAAAGACGCTCCGGTATGTCAATCTTGACCGCACGCCCACTGCCAACGGTATTAATTTGCTGGATGAAGCTTTCGAATTCCTCAAAGGCAAGTGCTATATCAATGTTGATAAATTTGCGCTGTACCCGGCGGATATCATGCGCACGGTTAAGCGGCATGGGCTCATGCAGCAGGTTGTTGTAAAAAGCCCGGCGGAGAAAATGCGGCTGGATGCTATTGAGGAACTGGCGCCGGAAATCCCGTACATTGTGATTATCAAGGAGGAGGATCGCGTAACGGAAGAAATCTTCCATCGCAATATAAATTTTATTGGAATAGAAACGGTGTTTTCTTCGGAAGAAAGTCCGGTGGCCCAAGATGGATATCGGGAAAGGATGCACCGGCGCGGATTGCTGCTGTGGGGGAATGGCATCGTGTACAATTACAAGCATGTTCTCAGCGCCGGACACAGCGATGATGTATCCATTACCGGAAAGCCGGAAGCGGGCTGGGGGTGGCTGGCGCGCAAAGGATTTGATATCCTTCAGACCGATTGGCCGCTGCAGATCAGGATGTACCTGGAGGAAAACAACCTGTACTTCAAAGAGAAAGGATAATGGACATGTCAAGAATTGATAGGTATCAAGAAAATATTGGAAATAAATTTGACCGCCAGGGGAACGTCCGGTATTTTCCGGGGAACACGGTCATCAGCTTTATTCAGCATGATTCTCCGGCTTTTGGGCTGGTTCGGGAAATCCGCGGAATCCTTCAGGAAAGCGAAGCTGGAGACTGCTTTTGCTATTTACCTGACGACAGCATTCATATGACGGTCATACAAGGCGTATGTGATCAGCACCGAAAAGCACAGTTATGGACGAAGCTGCTGCCCCTGAACGCGCCTTTGGAGCAGGTGGATAAGCTGTTTGAAGAGCGTTTTGCCCAAGTTCAGCCGCTGGGCAACGTCAGGATGCGTACCGCGGGTTTAAAGGCCGATGAAACATACGGCATATATTTGCAGCCAGAAACCGATCTGGACGCGCAGCGGCTTCTCCGCTATCGCGATGATGTCAGTGCGAAGCTGGGCGTTCGTTTTCCCGATCATGACAGTTACCGTTATCATATCAGCATCTGCTACGGCGTGCGGACCCCCACCGCCGAACAGAACCGGACGCTGGATAAGTTTGAAAAGAGCATCAATGCGCGCCTGGAAGCGCAACCCTCGACGTTTGATATCGCTGAGCCGAATTTGACATATTTCAGAAGCATGTTTCGTTTTGAAAAAGAACGCTTTGACCGCCCGTAAAACCGAAGATTGCTGCTGTTCAAGCGGTTATCATGAATAAAGGAGGAAAACACAATGAAAAGAGCGATCTCGTTCCTGCTGGTCCTTGCGCTGCTGCTGAGCGCGGCGTCCGCATTGGCGGATACTGCGTTCCCGCTCACGGAGGAGCCCGCTACCCTGCGTGCCCTGGCCCGCACGCCGTCCTACTTCCCCGGGCAGGTTTTGGCCAGGTGCAGAACATGAAGGAATATGAAAAAATGACAGGCGTTCATATTGAATGGGAGAATGTGGATCCTTCCGTATTCTCCAATACGCTGGCTGCTGCAATTGCCAGCGATACACTGCCTGACATTATTTTCAAGGGAAATGTGACCAACGAGCTTCTCTATGCTTGGGGCGATGAGGGGATCCTGGTGGATCTGGCTCCTTACCTTAAGGATTACGCCCCCAACTTCTACAAGCTGATGAAGGAAAATCCTTCCATTGAGCAATCCATCACCGCGCCGAACGGTGCAATTTATGGCCTGCCGCAGGTTGTGATTGCGGCTGCCATGCGCGTGCCGGATAAAATGTATATCAATACCAAAGCGCTGGCCGCGTCGGGCTGTGAATTGCCCAAAACGCTGGATGATGTGTATGAAATGCTGCTTGCCATGCGTGATGCGGATTTCAATGGAAACGGAGAATTGGATGAAGTGCCGCTGATGAGCAATACCGACTGGCTGTACCGTTATTTCCTGGGAAGCTTTGGATTGCGTACCCGCGGCGCGCATCACCAGACTGTGGATGCTGATCCTGTTACCGGCGAAATCCGGGTATTCGCGCAGAGTGAAAACTACCGTAAATTCCTGGAATACCTGCATAAGCTGTACGATGAAAAGCTGCTCTATCAGGAAATTTTCACCGAGGGCAAAAAGAATGAAGCCGCGTATTCTGCCAATGATCGCCTGGGCGTTATTATGGATACGACGCTGAATGCCGTTCCCACGGACAAAATGCCTGATTGGATCGGCTTGACCTGGCAGCCTGAAGGTCCGGACGGCTTTGCGCTGGCATCGGAAATCCGTTCCAACCTGCATTCGGAGGGCAATTTCTGCATTACCGATGCCTGCCAGCAAATTGAACTGGCCGTTTCCTGGATCGATTATTTTTACAGCGAAGAAGGCAGCCTGTTCTACCATGCCGGCATCAAAGATGTTAACTGGGAGGAAAAAGAGGATGGCAGCAGGTATTATACCGATGCTACCCTGGCTACCCGCACAAGCGATATGACGGCGGATTCTTTCCTGGGACAGTTTGCCATGTGGCCCGGCGGCCGCAATCCTTCCGTGATGCTGGATAACCTGTGGGGTGCTGAATATGAGGATCTGCCCTCCAGCACTGCCGCCGCGCTCATTCATTACGCCAGCGACATCATCTGGCCTATCATCTCTTGGACGCCTGAAGAAAATGAAGTGATCAAAACCGTTCAAGCCGATATTCAATCTTTTATTGCCGCTTCCACGGCACAGGCGATTGCCGGCGAGATTGAAATTACCGATGCTTGGTGGAATGAGTTTGTGGCCCGTATAGACACCATGGGCGCGGATAAGCTGATTGCTGCTTATGAAAGCGCCTTGAACCGGATTTACGGGGAAACTGACGCCAAGTAAGCGCGGGCTTTGATATAGCTGACTGTGGGAATGCTTGTTGGCAAGCATTCCCACGGAATATTTCAGGAGGAGGCAATTAATGAATATCAAACGTTCCTGGCATAAGTCCCTGACGAAATATTGGCAGCTATATCTGTTGCTGATACCTGTCATCGCGTATTTTATCCTCTTCAAGTACAAACCGATGCTGGGCATTCAAATAGCCTTTCGAAACTACAAGCTTCGCCGGGGAATGTGGGGAAGCGAATGGGTACATTTGAAGCATTTTGAGCGTTTCTTTTCCTCCTACAACAGCTGGCCCGTGATTTGGAACACGCTGTATCTGGGATTTCTGACGCTTTTGTTCTGCTTCCCGTTTCCCATCATGTTGGCACTGGTATTCAATGAGCTCAAAAATGAGCGCATGAGGAAAACCATGCAGACCATTACCTATGCGCCGCATTTTATCTCCACCATCGTGGTGGTGGGCATGCTGATGGCCATGTGTTCGCCGTCAACAGGCATTGTCAATAAACTGCTGATTGCTTTGGGTATAACAAAAGACGGACTGTATCTCATGGGTAGCGGCCGTTATTTCCGCTTGATGTATATTTTGTCAGGCATCTGGAAAGACGCTGGCTGGAACGCCATTATCTTTATCTCGGCCCTGGCGGCCATAGACCAGTCCTTGTATGAAGCGGCCCGGGTAGACGGGGCTACCCGTTGGCAGCAGCTGCTGCATGTGACGCTGCCCGGCATTCTGCCAACTGTTGTGATCATGCTGATTTTGGAAAGCGGAAAAGTGCTGAACATCGGATTTGAAAAGGTATACGCCATGCAAACCGATCTGAATTTGAACGTATCGGAAGTTATTTCCACATACACATATAAGATCGGCCTTGAAAAGCTGCAATATGACTATGCCACGGCCATTGGATTGTTCAATTCAGTCATCAGCTTTATTATGCTTCTTGCGGTCAATACGGTTTCCAAAAAACTGACTGAAACCAGCTTATGGTGAGAGGGGGGGCTTTCATGCAAAACGAAAATCACGCGGATCAACGCTTTCAGGCTGTTGTCAATGTGTTAACCGTTTTGATTGCCGTTATCACGCTGTATCCGTTGATCTATGTATTGAGTGCCTCGATTTCTGCCCCCGCGCATATTCTCAGCGGCAAAGTTTGGCTTTGGCCTGTGGATATTTCGTTTGACTCTTACCGGCGGGTATTCTCCAGCGCCAATATCGTAATCGGTTATCGGAATACGATTCTGTACGCTGCCGGCGGGACGCTGCTGAACATGCTGATGACGATCATGGCGGCATATCCGTTATCCATGCCGGATATGAAAGGGAAAAGCTTTGTTACGGTTATGATCACATTTACCATGTTTTTTTCAGGAGGCATGATCCCGTCGTATATTAATGTAAAGGATCTGGGCTTGCTGGATAGTCCCCTGTCTGTTATCCTGCCTGGGGCAATCAATGTGACAAATCTTTTGATACTGCGCAACTATTTTGTCAATTCCGTTCCGGCAGGGCTGCGGGAGGCAGCCGCTATAGATGGATGCAGCCCGTTGGGAACGCTGTTTAAAATCGTGCTGCCGCTCAGCAAATCCATATTGATTGTTGTAACGCTTTATTACTTTGTGGGGCATTGGAATTCCTATTTTGAAGCGATGCTGTATTTACGGGACCAAAACAAATATCCCCTGCAGGTCTTTTTGCGCCAGATCCTTTTGCTCAGCCAGATGGGCGATATGTCTGAAACCATGGGCGTGGATGATATCAATACAACGTTGATTTACGCGTCGCTGAAATACGCGATCATTGTGGTATCCGCCGTTCCGCTTCTGGTGATCTATCCTTTGGTTCAGCGCTTTTTTGAGAAGGGCATCATGATGGGCGCCATAAAAGGCTGAATTCTAAACGGAAACCCACAGGCTGGTAAAATCGTGCTATCCTGTGGGTTTGCGTGTGCCGCATGCGGCAACAGAATTTGCGGAAAGGGCGCGGCAATGGGAGAATGAAGCGAAGAAAAAAGCGCGTAAACGGTGCATACAGATAAAGAAAAGACGTCACAGCTCAAACGGCCTGCGGCGTTTATTCTTTACATCCGTTTCGGAGCATGTCTATTATGCTATGTCAGTCTTTCGGCTTTTTCATAGCTGGGAGCTCGTTATACATGGCGTCAATCAACGCCGTTAAGAATTCCCTGTTCTCAACATTATCAACCAGCAGCATTTCCTTTGCGCCTTCATATGGCAGCTCCAATTCCGCATGCGGCATCATGGCTCTTGCGGAAGGGGTCGGCTTCACAAGGAATCGGTCATCGTAAATGCCGCCGATGATTTTTCCGCGGCAGTAAAGGATGTATTCTCCCATCATCATTCGGTAGGAGATCCCATCCAAGTCGGATAATTGATCCAGAATAAAATCGAGATAGGCTTTGCTGGAGGCCATAGCTTACACCGCCTTGATCGGGTGCCGGATTACGGTTTTCAGCCTGTCCGGCGCGGTCTTTCGCGCGTCGCTCAGATAGATTTCGTGGTGGTATCTTGAAGCTGTAATGTCAAGGGCATAGCCCTGCTCAGCCATAAACTGATGCATGAGCTCCACGGTTGCGGGCTCATTGTCGTATGGGCCGATGTGCATGCATTGAACGCAGAGACCCTCGTTATAGGTCAGGAACTCCGCCTTTGAAAAGTCGGTTTTCTTCTTGATTGTTGCTTCTTTAATTGCCCAATCAAAATCGGCTTTTGTCACGAAGTCCGGCAGACGGATGAGAGAAATCCATTCAAAATTTTCCTTATGGGCGTAATCGACTCCGGGGACGCCTTCCTGCCACCAAAAGCCCTCCAGCGGCGGCACCACATAATCGAAATAACCCTCGATCTGATGGCTGCCCTTCTTGCTCATTTTGATGGTGAAGGCAATCCCGTAAAGGAGGCCGATGGCTTCCTTGTACTCGCCGCTCTCCGCATTGGGATCGCCTTTGCCGCGCACGGCAATGTAATTCATGGGCGGCACCATCACAATGGACGGCTTGTCCTTCGGAAGATAAAACTCCTTGTATTCTTTCTTATAATCAAATGCCATTCGTTTTTCTCCTGACCTGACCACATTCCTTGACCAGTTTTTGGGATAAAAGCCAAAAAGGGTGGCATTTTTGCGGCTTCATATCCTCTCCTATAGCACACGGATCTTCAAAACAGTCTTTAACCTTTTCTGTAAAGCCAAAACGACGATAAAGTGCGACATTTGCTTCTTCACTTTCCTCAACGCCAATCGTCACCTCTTGAATTCCGCTTTCTTGCAGTCTTTTGAGGACATATTCCAAAAGAGCACTGCCCAAGCCCTGTCCACGGTAGCTCTCTTTTATCCGAAAGGCGCACAAATACGCCTTAGTTTTTCCGCAAAGTCTTTATCGTCCAAGTCACTGAATATGTAAAGCTCACCGATCAACTCTCCGCCATGATCCAGCGTCCAGAAAACAGCATTTCCAGTGGAAATGTTCTGATAGAAGAACCGAGCCGTAGGTGACACATGTGTGGTGTCTTGATTGCCCCACAGCCTCAGCATTTCTTCGCAGGTTGCTTTTCTTATCAACATAGTATTCTGTGTCCTTTTCTTCTGTGCTGTAAGAACCTCATGCAGCGGTGCTTTCGCATCTAATCGAAAGCATCCTTCGGATATCAGCAGTTCCAACACTCTTGCTTCTCGTTCAAACATCATGGGATTATATGGGCTCGCGCCCACGCTGCGGTTCTTTTGAATTGCCACCAAGGGCGTAACATATTCCAATGTATAGGCTTCCTGCGCCTCATAAGCGTCTAAATCCTGCCGAATAGCTTCCGGCTCCGCTTCGCACAGGTAGTAGTAATTATCCTGAACAAAGCATTCAGAAGCATCTTTGTCGCTCCGCTGAATCCGGTGGACATAGCCGTATTCCTTGACCGTCTCAGGCTTGACCACAAGTCCGGCTTCCTCCCGCGTCTCTCGGATCATTGCTTCCACGGGGTTCTCTCCGTTTTCAATGCCACCGCCCGGGAACTTGTAATAATCATATTTCAGGCTGTGGATCATGGCGATTTTTCCATCCCTTATGATGATGCTGCGGGCGGAGTTGCGGACGAATCGGTGGGTGCAGTGTTCATAGTCTTTCTTATCCATCACAAATAATAATCTCATATGCGTTCCTCTGAAATTGGCTTTCCAATCTTCATTTCTCGGCGCCATCTTGGTGGCGCTCCGTCATCTGCCCAATACTCATCCAGTGACGCTATCTTCCCGTTGTGGCACCGGATAAATGATACACAATGGAAAGAAGCAGAGTGATCCTCGGGATAGACCTTTGTTACAACGATGAAAAGATCATCCGCCCGGTGAACAGTTTCTATTTCACCGTCCCATTTCCCTGGGTACGCGCAGTTTGCAATGATGTATTCATCTACCGTAAAGCACTCATTTGTGCAGTGCCAGTTGATTACAGCGTCATCGGCAAAGTAGGAGCGAATCTCAGTCCTGTCTTGTTTCAATACTGCTTTTATGAAGCCAGCGCAATCAAGCATGTTGGTATCCTCAATAGTCAAATTGATTCTCATCGACTTGAATCTTTCGGGTAAGCTTTTCACCAGTGTACGGCTTGCGGAGCTCGATCAGATTCAGCACGGTATACCCTTTGGTTTTCAGAAACTCGATGATCCCTTGGTTATTGGGATGCACATAGTTATATACGGTGTCCTCTCCGTAGGCGGCGGCAAGCTCCTCGGCCTTGCGGAACAGCGCGGAGGCGACGCCCTGTCTGCGGAACTCCGGCAGAACATAGATCGACTCCACCCACACACAAGGCTCGTCGACACGACAGACTATGTAGCCGCAATATACACCCTCCTTCTGAGCCGTGAACACAGGAAAACCGGCATCCAGATATTCCTTCAGCTCGGAGGCACCTTCGTTCTCATTTGGGGAGGCTGTGATTCCCTTGAATGCTTTCAGTGTCACGCGAAACTGTGCGACGAGCGAAGCAATCTCCGGGATTGCCGATTCTGTCATCTTTTCTATCTCAATCATGCGGCCCTCTCTTTTGTCTGGTTGCATCTATAATGCAGTGAATACTCATTATCTCTGAAAGGCTGTCCACTGTATAATCCGGAACCTCTGCCTCGCATGATGGCTTCATATAGATCGCAAGCCCTTTTCTGATCCGGATGGTTTTTATGCCTAACTCCTTGGCTGGACGGATATCGTTATCCAGCCGATCACCGACCATAACGGCGTTTTCGGGCCTGCAATCTGCCATTCTTAATGCTTGCAAAAATATTTCCTTGTCTGGCTTAGATACGCCCAGCTCTGCGGAGGAAGCAATCACAGAGAAGTATCGTCCGATCCCCCAGGCGTCAAGACGCGCTTTTGCTCCGGGCTTCTGATTTGCTATGATACCAAGTTGATAGCCCTTGTCGCACAGAGCCCGAATGGTTTCCGCGCAATCATCAAAGGGAACTTCGTCTTCGCTGTGCCAATGCGTCTTGTTGAGGCCAAAATACTCGATTGCTTTTTGATCTCCGTTATATCCCTCTTTGGCGAATTGGATACGCTTGTCCCAAAACTGCTCAAAGGTGACAGCAGTCCCCCGGATCATGTCTCTGATCCGATGCTTATAGGCTTCTTCCTCGTCCACCAGCGTTGAGCCGATGTCAAAGAAGATCCAATGAATTGCGGAATATGTATGTGTTCTTTTGTTTATCATACATCCATTACTTTTTCGTAGAAGATGATATCCATTCCATCTTTAATGTGTTCTGATTGACCGGTTTTATGGTATCCCATCTTTTCATACAGGTGACACAGCTTTGCTTCTTGTGCGATGGTGTCCAACCTCCAGAGGGAAGCATGGGAATACATGGCTTCAACCAGACGGATTGCCTCTTGCGCATATCCCAAGCCCTGGTACTCAGGAATAATCAATATCTGCGCAAGAACATAGATATCATCATTCCAGCGAACACGAACTGCACCGATCACCTCTGTTCCAAGCGTGATCAAATGATAAGAAACATTATCAAAGCGAAAGCGTTGTAATGTTCTTTCAAATGGCTCCGCAGCAGGACTGGTTTCGTAATCTTCGTATTTATCCAACAAAGGGCGAAATGCTGTTAGCTGCATATCATAGATCTTTTTCAGATCATTTTTATCTGCTTTTTTAATTGAGATTTCAGCCCTAACATCCGATTTAGATATTTTGTAATATACGAATGTTTCATCCCTGCCGGTTTCCTGAAAGCCCACCTTCTCCAATGTGTGCTGGCTTCTCTTGTTCTTGAGAACGGAGTCGGCAATGACCGTCTTCATTCCAAGTGTCTGAAATGCATATTCCAGAACCAGACGTTCCGCCTGCGTTCCATAGCCTTTATTCTTGACGGAATCGTTTTGCAAGTGGATGGACAGTTCGCATTGCTTCGCGGTTTCATCTATGTGCTTCAAGGCGATTTCTCCAATCGGTTTTTCGTCCTTCATAATCAGAAAATCCACGCGATCTTTCTGCGATTGGAGCTTGTCAAAATATGCATCAACTCTCTCGGGGGCATAGGTATATTCCCGAAAGTTACTCATGTCCATAAAGATATCCGCATCCATAACGAAGCCCTTATAGTATTCGTGAAGGAGCACTCTATCCATCGGTTGGAGATGTATCTTCTGATTCATTTGTCTCTCCTATCATTTCTCAAGCTTTCGGTACAGTGTCTCATACGCCTAATCATCTATCATATTACTCATATCTGCACCCGTCGCACTGCGTGAGCTCCAGAATCTGCTTTTTTGCCCGTTCACAGGCGGCTTTGTTGTCTGCTTGAAACGGTTTGATGTAGGCCGTATTCTTCCGCACAGTCCATGTGGCGATGCATTGTCCCTTATGTAAGATGACCGGCTTGATAATCCCCTGGAGGTTATAAACTTCGCGAAGGTGTTCCGGCGGGATCATGGCGTTTTCTTTTTTTTCGTACCCTAACAGGAGCGGGTCAAACCCGGGCAGCACAAAGATCGCGTTCGTGGCTTTTGGATCACAGACAGCTTCCGGATCCTTATAGACAAAGCCGTCCTTCCAGGTCAGCATGCCCGAGGAGCCTGAAACGCATTTCTCCATCAGCCTTTTTGCCTTTGATTTCGCATATCGGAAAAAGTAAACGGCATCACTGACAGAGCAGGGGGCGTAGTTTTCAAGATAGCGCTTCATCTGCTCCCGTTCCGCCTGTTCCGCCGCCATGACGGGCACTTTCGGCGCGAACGCGTAGGAAAGATCGTCGGAAACGGTCTGGATGATTTCCCCGCGCTCCATAAGGATGCGGGGAAGCCCGCCCCAGGCGTTAAACAAATAATCCATCGTCGCCTTCGGCGTTCCGCTTTCCAGAAAGGATCTGACGATGTCTTTTCTTTTTATAATGCCGGCCTCAATCAGGCGGAGCATCCGATCCTCGGCCTTGGCCTTGCTTTCCGGCGAGATCACGGAATAATCGTCCCAGTATTCCTTCATATAGGCAGAACGGTTGCCCGCGTGCATGTAGAGCGGATAATCGTCCAGCGCGTGGATATGCATTGTGCCGCGCAGCGTCCATGCCCGGAAATATTTGCCGGGATCGGTGTCCAGGTCTATTCCGCGCACCTTGGCGGCATATTTTGAATAGCGGAGAAACTGGCTTTGGAGGCCCAGCATGTCCCCGACGGAAATTGCGTCTCGGCACAGCAGGCGATTGATATGCTGCGCGGCAATAAGCCCTTGGTCCATTGCTGTCATGCTTCGTTATTCGCGTTGCGCCAGCTTGATTTTTCCATCCGCAATGCCTTCCACAATGGCCAGGGATTTGAGGTTGACGCCGGCTTCCCGCAGCCTTTTGCCGCCGGGCTGGAAGCCCTTTTCCACGGCAATGCCCACGCCGACCAGCTGGCATTGGCCCTGCTTTACAATGCTGATCAGCGCCTGGCTGGCCTGGCCGTCGGCCAGGAAATCATCCACCACCAGCACGCGGCTGCCGGCGGGCAGGTAACGGCGGTCCACCCGCAGCGTATTGTCGTTGCCGTGGGTAAAGGAGTGGGCCACCGCCGTCAGCATATCTTCGGATTGGGTGGAGGTGCCGGCTTTTTTGGCGAACACCACCGGAATGTCGCCCAAGTAATGAGCGGCCGTCAGGGCAATGGCAATGCCGCTGGCTTCCACGGTAAGCACGATATCGGGGTTTTCCCGCCGGAAATAATCGGCCAGCTCCCGCCCCATGTCAAAAATCAGCCGGGTATCCAGCCGGTGATTCAAAAACATGTCCACCTTGATGATATCGCTGCCGATGCCGCGGCCCTGCTCTAAAATCGCTTTGCGAAGCGCCTCCATACTGCTGCCTCCCATTTGTTCAGAATTTAAAAATCCTTTTTAATTGTAAACGATGCGCGCCGTGTTTGCAACCTGCAAAGCCCACAAAATGCCAGTGTATTTTGCCCCCATTCGGCCAAAATAGCCGTGAAACGAAATGAGGAGGTGAAATGCGATGAACCAGAATTCCTCTCAGCAGCAGGTCAACGTACCTGAGGCGCGCGC
The DNA here is from genome assembly GCA_017469605.1 of Clostridia bacterium. Taxonomy (GTDB): domain Bacteria; phylum Bacillota; class Clostridia; order Christensenellales; family Aristaeellaceae; genus SFMI01. Next base: position 2,637 of record JAFUGB010000382.1, on the reverse strand, counting down.
GGCGCTGGACAACATGAAGTTTGAAATCGCCCGCGAACTGGGCATCAACTACAAGCCCGGCTACAACGGCGACCTTACCAGCCGTGAAAACGGCTATGTAGGCGGCTACATGGTCAAGCGCCTGATCGAGCAGGCCGAAAAGCAGATGGCAGGAAAATAATTAAAAACAGGGAGAGATAGAAAATGTATCAGAATCAGAATGCCACCCAGAATTCCAGCAGCAACTCCAAGTCCAACAGCATTAACGTGCCCGAAGCCCGCGCGGCCATGGACAACATGAAGTTTGAAATCGCCAGCGAACTGGGCATCAACCTGAAGCCCGGCTATAACGGCGATCTGCCTTCCCGCCAGGCCGGCTATATCGGCGGCTACATGGTCAAGCGCATGATCGAACAGCAGGAGCGCCAGATGAGCGGCAAGTAAGCACGGCTTCATGCCATAGCTTGCCCTCCTGCGGTCTGAAAAAGGATTACCAAATATCAGCAACCTCTGTTTTCGCAAGAAAGCAGGGGCTGCTTGCGTTTTGCGCCCTGTTTCGCAATGGTTGACCAGCTTCGGATTGCATATGCTGCCGCGCGGCGTTTAAATATTGGGAAAAATAATTAATATTTGAATGTGTTATAACAAGCAGAATTAGATATAATTAGACAAAATTAGACTGGGAGTGATAACATAAAAAAGGAATAAAAAGATAGACAACAAAATAAAAATATGATAAACTGTAAAAGGAGTTTTATGGCTCCTTACTTGCTTGCTTTTCTAAAAAAGGCAGGCGCCGGCACGGAACGGCATCCGCTGCTCTGATGCCCATAAAGGATTGTTTAAGCGGGACTGCGCACTTGCCGGGCCGCGGGTCATTCCTGCATACGAACGGTATAAAGCGATGGGTGCAAACACATCGCTTTGGCGAAGCATTCTTAGCGCAAAGCTTGGCACTGCCTGGATGCGCAACCATAAGGGCGATTTGAGGGCTTGCAGTCCGCGTTTTTTATAAAAGATGTACAATGAAAAAGAGCGCATCAGGCCCAATCGTTTTTAAAAAGCTTTCACCGATCTCACAGGTTTATGCAGAAGAATTCAGGCTTAATCTGGCCGAGCGGCGAAGTCCCTTGGCAAAACGCTAAAGGCATAGTTCTCTTTCCGCCTTGCTTGAGCCTTAAAAGTGGTTTAATAAGGCGTTTTTTGTTGCATCGGTTTTTGCAAATGCTGATCCAATAGGAACTGTAAGTCGTGCCGTTCAATATCGAAGAAAATGAGGTTCTTTATTGAACTGATTTTTTAGATCTTAAAAGCTTTTCATGGAAAAGCTTTTATAGAAACAGAGCCTTTGGCGTCAAAACAATTATACTATTCTGGAGACATTTTCAGTAATAATAATGTTTTTGAGTTTTCTCCAATAAAAAAGACATCAATAGGTGAAATGCGCAAAACATTCCTGACGAGTCAACTATTACTTCTAATAGGCAATTTACATAGATATATGGCACGATCACTAAGCCAACCACAATATATTGTGTAACTGCGAAACGATTACCACAAAATGCGGGAATCGCCAGACGATTACTTTTGAAACAACGCTCCATATTGCGTCAAAATAGCTGATTTCGAACGTGAACGTTCAGTGAGTAAACTATTACTTCTAATGTGCAAGTTTTCTCATCCCCTGCTCTGGCAGTAAGGAAGGCCCACAGGAGTGGTGAGCGGTGAGAATGGACGGATAGGAAAAATGACTTCATTTGGAAAGCGGGTAACCGAGCTGCGAAAGAGAAGACTCCTAACGCAAAAGGCATTAGCTGAGGAGCTCGGTGTCACCAAGAACACGGTATCAGCATGGGAGAGGGATGTCCGGAAACCGGATTATGAAACGCTCACCAAACTGTGTGCCTATTTCAATGTGAATATGAGTTACCTGCTTGGTGAGGATAAGGAAAACCCCGATGATGAGACGGCAGCCCGATGGGCGCTTGAAGACTTGATAGAGGTTTCCGAGCCCATTATCCAGATGTATATGCAGTTATCGGACGAGGCCCGGCTGATGATAAACTCTTCCGTTATGGCGGCTTATGACTATGAGAAGGCGCGAGATTGTTTGTTTCCGATGGGGAGCAGGTAAGGCTTATGGTGGATGAGAGCATCAAACCGAAATAAATCACCAAATAAGTATTAGGTGGTTGAACATCAATGATGGCGGTCGGGCTTCATCCTGACGAGTCAACTATTACTTCTTATGTGCAATTTACATCACAGTCACTATATGTAGTCGATGAGAAGATCAAAACCACAAGATATTGCGTAGCTCGTTCGAGAACTTCTTCCATATAGCGTCGAAAAGGCCGATTTCGAACGTGAGCGGTTAATGAGAAAACTATTACTTCTTATTAGGCAAATTTAGGACTCCGATTCGATGGAATACGTGGATGACCACAATATGTAGTGGGTGAAGAGTGAACTTTATGCAAGATATATAAAAAACAGGAAATTAGCTACTATCTTTCTGATCCTGGCGTTCCTCATGGTTCTGTTCTTTACATTTCAGGAAGCAACAAAATCCAGAGATCTGAGCGAAGCTGTGAGGATGTGGCTTGGGAAGATAGGAGTTCAGATAGATTACAAGAGCGTACTAGTTGCAGTGACTCG
>JAFUGB010000381.1 GCA_017469605.1 Clostridia bacterium | reverse complement strand
TGCAAAACCTCCGGCGCGGCAACGCTGAAGCCAAAAAAGCCCAGCGCCTGCCCCAGGCCCTGATAAACGCCGTGGCTGTAAGCGATGAGCCGTGCCTTTTCCAGGCGGATTTTCCCGCTCTCATCCATCAGCGATTCCTGCACGCCCATGCCTACCACCTGGCCGATGAACGAATCATGGGAGCCCAATTCCAGCACCTGCTGTGTTTTACAGGCCAGGTACAGCGGACATTCCCCAATGGCCGGGGCATACCGCATTTCGGGCACCGAAACCGCCGTCAAGCCGCAGGCCGAAAACTTATCGGTATCCCGGCCGGACTTGACCCCGCAGAAATCGGCCGCTCCCAGCTGCCCTTCGCCCACCAGGTTGACCACAAACTCGCCGGTTTGGGTGAGGATCGCATGGGAAAACCGTTCCTTTCGCACAGCGATGGAAAGCATGGGCGGCTGGCTGCAAGCCGTGCCCGCCCACGCAATGGTAATGATGTTGGGCCGCTGGTTCTCCGAGGCGCAGGAAACCATCACGGCGGGCACCGGGCAGAGAAGCGTGCCGGGCGTAAGCGTTTTAAAAGCCATAGTTCCTCCTCAACCGTCAGAAAAGGCGAAGCAAACACGCTTCGCCGCTATTTTATTCCACAGACGTCCAGAATTTGCTCAGCGGCCATACGATGCGCCGCACATGGGCTACAATCATTTTTCGGGTAATGGGGCCCACCCGGCGGCTGTCATTGCTGTTGCCCCGGTTATCTCCCGCTACAAAATACTCATCTTCGCCCAGCGTGATTTCCTGCATGCTGTCGTAGGATTTGAAGCTCATATCGATATCGGTCTCATCCACATACGCGCCGTTCACATACAATAAGCCCTCCCGGAACTCCACGGTATCCCCAGGCAGCGCCAGCAGACGCTTGACAAACAGCGTATTGCCGCGATCGGGGTAATGGCAAATTACGATATCCCGGCGGTTGAATTCCCCCCGCAGGTATTCAGGCTTGGTAGCCAGCACCAGCTCCTGATTGAGCAGTGTGTTTTCCATGCTGTGCCCATCCACGCGCACCGGGATAAACAGGAACGTGCGGATTACCAGCGCGATGGCCACGGCAGCGGCCAGGGTAAGCACCCAGCTGAGGATCTCCTGCCCCAGCGGCTTTTTTTTGGCTTGCTTCTTTTTCTTCACGGTTTGACTCACAGTTTGCTTTCCTCTCATTCAACCTTTTGCATGAACTTGCCGAAGGGCAGGATCACGCGCTCCACATGGCCCACGATCATATCCCGGCTGATGGGGCCCACCCGGCGGCTGTCGTTGCTGTTTCCGCGGTTGTCGCCCATCACAAAATAGCTGTCCTCGCCCAGCAGCACCGGGCCCAGGTTTTCGCTGGAGGTGGAGCGCATATCAATGCCGGTTTCATCCACATATTGGCCATTTACGTACACCTTGCCCTCCCGGATTTCCAGGATGTCGCCGGGCAGGGCGATGAGGCGCTTGACAAACAGCGTATGCCGGGTAAAGGTCACTTCAAAGGAACCGCCGATATTCAGGCTGCTCTCGGAATTCCGGTTGGGATAACGGCAGATGATGATATCGCCCCGGTTGATATTGCCCTTCAGATATTCCGGTTTGGTCACCAGCACCACCTCGCCGTCCTGCAGCGTATTGGTCATGCTTTCGCCGTCCACGCGAATGGGCTCAAAAAGAAACATACGGATCACCGTAGCGATAACCACCGCCGCCAGCAGCGTTACAAT
>JAFUGB010000380.1 GCA_017469605.1 Clostridia bacterium | reverse complement strand
GCTTATGAACTTTTTCAGCATGGAGACCCTGTGGTACATCCTGGCGGCGCTGGGGGCCGGCGTAGGCACGGGGTTGGCGGGATTATCCGCTGCCACGGTGATGGTGCCCATTTTGATCGTGCTGTGTCCCTCCTTTGCGGGGGAAACCGGCGCGTACCAGGCCACTGCCATTGCCCTGGCCTCGGATATTCTGGGCTCCGCCGTCACCACCGCTACTTACATCAAGCATAAAAATATTGATCTAAAGCGCGGTTGGATCATGCTGGTTTGCATCCTGCTGATGTGCACAGTGGGAAGCTATGTAGCCTTCCTGGCAGGCAATCAGGTGCTGGGCGGGTTCACCCTGTTTCTGACCTTCTGCATCGGCATCCGTTTTCTGGTAAAGCCCGACTCCTCCCGGAAGCATCCGGCTGTCAAGGGTGAAAGGCTGGACTGGAAGGGCGTGATTGTCTCCCTGTTCTTCGGCTTGACCATTGGCTTTGGCACGGGCTTTGTGGGCACGGGCGGCGGCATGATGATGCTGATCGTGTTCACATTGTTCCTGGGCATGGAGCTGAAAACCGCCGTAGTCACCAGCACCTTCACGACTTTTCAGATTTGATACAATTTTCGTTCCTTTTGTGTATCAATATGAAAACCGGGGCTTCTTGACCCGCTTTGGGAAGCGGACATTTGTTCATGCATATCAAGCCGCTTTCTGTACATACGAACAATCACATGCTTGTATCGAATCTGGTAGCTTAGCATCATCATGACCTTCACGGCGCTGATCGCCTCGGCGAGCCATATTCTGATTCATCCTGCGATTGTGCTGGAAAAGTGGGATGTGAGCTGCTGTGCATCGTGGTAGCCACGGTTTCCAGCTTGATTTCCGCCCGCTTTGCCAATCGGGTGGATAACCGCACGGTGGGTCTTTGTACCGGCGCGGTGCTGACAGTGCTGGGCGCAGCCCTGATTCTGCTCAACTATTGGGATTTCATTGCTGCCCATGCCTTGCTGCATGAAACGCTGCGCTGCCTTGGCGTCGTGTGCGCTGTGCTGGCTATTTTTGTGGTTTTGCTTTCACCTGTTCGCTTTTTGACCAGGATGCCCTCCTTTGTGTTCCGCAAGCTGCTGCATATGGCGGCTTTCACCAGCGTATCTGTGATGATCCTGAAAGCCTCCTCCTGGCAAGCGCCCGCGCTGGCGGCAATCATCGCTGCGGCGGCCATTTACCCGCTGCTGGTGCTGTGCGAAAAGGAAGCCTGGTACGGCAGATTGTTTGTACAAAAACGCCCCGGCGAGATCAAAAGCAGTTTATTGCAGCTGTTTCTGACCGTTGCTGCTGTCATTGCTTTGGGCTGGGGCGCGCTGGGCAAGCGGTATATACCTGTCGCCGCCATCCTCATGTGGGGCCTGGGCGATGGGGCGGCGGCGCTGGTGGGCATCCCATTTGGCAAGCACAAGATAACTTGGCGGCTGGCAGATCAAAAGAAATCCTATGAGGGCACATCGGCCATGCTGATCGTATCCTTTATCGTGAGCTTTTTTACCCTATTTGCCCTCTCCGGGTATTCCCTCCCGATTTGTGCTGTACTCTCCCTGCTGCTGTCAGCCCTTGCGTCCGTGGCCGAGTTAATCACAAGAGCCGGCATGGACACCGCGACCGTCCCGGGAGCGATTG
>JAFUGB010000379.1 GCA_017469605.1 Clostridia bacterium | reverse complement strand
TGATATCGTCAATAACTTTGATGGGCTCTATTCCATTTCGGCCCTGTCCTCCGAATTGTCCGCCATGGTCGCGCTGTATCGCAGGCAGGCACGGAGCAACGCCATCGAAGTGGACAGCTTTGAAATAATCGACGAGCTGCGGGACTGCCGGGCGATCCTGCAGCAGATTGAAAACGCCCTGGCTTCCACCTGGGACGCCATGTATCGGGAGGCGGAAAAATACTATCAGGCCAATGGCAATCTGCAGGTGCCGAAAAAGTATGTAACGCCGGAATCCCGCCTGCCCCTGGGGATGTGGATCATCACGCAGCGGCGCGTGTATCGGGGCGCATCCAACGGAACGCTCACGCCGGAGCGCATTGCCAAGCTGGACAAGATCGGCATGGTATGGGAAGAAAAATCAGAGCAGCTGTGGGAAGAAGGATACCGGCACGCGGAAGCCTATTTCCGGGAGCATGGAAATCTGGACGTTATTAGCGCCTATGTGTGCGAGGACGGCTATCGGCTGGGCGTCTGGATCAGCAACCAGCGCGGCAGGAGGAAAGGCCGCGCCGGACGAATGCTGACAGATGAACAGATCGCGCGGCTGGAAAGGATCGGCATGAGTTGGAGCCAGGTGGACTATGCCTTTGAGCAGGGCTATCTGGCCGCCAGGGAATACCTGGAGTCGCACGGCGATTTAATGGTACCCGTGGGCTACGTGTCGCCCGATGGATTCCGGCTGGGCAGCTGGCTGCTGTCCAAGCGGATGGCATATGCCAGCAAGAACGCTTCCCAGCTGAATGATGAACAGCGCCGGCGGCTGGAAACGCTGGGCTTTGTTTGGGACAGCCGCCATGAGGTTTCCTGGGAAGAAAATTATCAGGAAGCGGCGGAATACGCCGCAAAACACGGAAACCTGGATGTGCGCGCGGATTATCGGCAAAACGGCAAGTGCATCTATCGCTGGCTGTCCGGCCAGCGGGACCGGCTGGCCCAGGGGAAATTGCCGGATGACAAACGAAAACGGCTTGAAAGCTTGAATCCCGCCTGGGAAGAATGGGTGGCCAGCCATCCCGTTTCCGAACAGGGGCGGGAATATATGTCGTTTGAATATGGCTATCCCTATGCCCTAAGCTATCACCGCGCATACGGCAATCTCCGCGTGGATAACGGTTTCATTGCCGAGGATGGCTACCCGCTGGGAAAATGGATCAAAGCGATGCGGGCTGCCAAGGTAGGCACCCACAAAAAGCCGTTAACGGCAAACCAAATCCAGCTGTTGGAAGCGCTGGGGATATTCTGGAGCAAAAACGACGAGCTGTGGGAAAACAATTATGATGTGCTCCGCCAGTATGTGATGGAGCATGGCGATATGAACATGCCCCAGGACAGCCAAAATTCCCCGGGCAAAAAAATCCAGCTTTGGCTGAATCGAAATTTGGCTTTGCTGCAGGAGGGAAAGCTGCCGGCGGATAAGCGGAAAAAACTGGAACAGCTGGGGCCTGCCTGGTCAGCGTGGCTGGCAGGGCATTCCGCCCCTGCCTCCAAAAAATTCAGCTTTTCCTATGAAAGCGGCCTTCCTTACGCAAAGGCCTTTTGTTCCCAGTTTGGCCACCTGCGTGTTCCCAAGGATTATATCGCCCCTGACGGATATCCGCTCAGCAAATGGATCATGGCCATGCGGGAAGCAAAGGAAAAACGGCATCACCGTTCCCTGGCAGATAAGCAGATTGCCGAATTGGAAAGCCTGGGCATGTATTGGAGCCGTTTGGATGAAATCTGGGATGAAAACTATTTGCTGATGCAGCAATATGTTTCCGAGCACGGCAGTTTAAACATTCCGAAGCGGTATCAGAAGGTGGGCGAAAAGCTGCGGCTTTGGCTGCGAAAAAACCTGGAGCAAGCGAAGGCGGAAACGATCTCCCCGGAAAGGCTGAGGAAGCTGGAAGCATTGGGCCCCGCATGGACGGAATGGAAAAACGCTCATGGCACATAACGGGACAGCGTACCATTTGGAATTGCGTCATCCTGGCCTGTTGGAAAAAAATATCTTCGCCGGCCGTCATAAGAATTGGCTTCCACCCTTCGCCGGGCGGAAGGGATATACAGCGCTGGATCAGGAAGAAAGGCCGACGTGAACAGCTTCAAGCCGCCCGGATTATTTGCCGCAGGACGCTTTTCAAACGCTGCCCCCGGCCGGCTCCTTATACTGATCCCAAATTAAAACTGTACAGACAGGAATTGGCAGGGGAACGATAAGGGCCTGCGCGGCCCTTTCTGGTTCTCTTTCGGGCTCTGAAAGAGAACGCCCCCGTTCGTATCTCTTCCCTGTCAAATTTGTGTTTTTAGATGTATTGTTTTCATCAGGTTTAAATATGACCTGACAACCAAAATGACAACTGCACTCATGCCGTTAAGCGGTCAAAAGCGCTGAAAACGGAACAATATGGTAAAACGAAAATCCCCGGGAATCGCCTGATTCCTGGGGATTTTCTTGGTACGCCCGGTGCGATTCGAACGCATGGCCTTCAGAGTCGGAGTCTGACGCTCTATCCAACTGAGCTACGGGCGCGCAACGTGGTTATTATACCCCAAAAGCGTAGAGAATGCAAGGGTTTTGATAACCTTTTTGTGCGCCATTTTTCGCATTTGCTGTTGGCATGCAGGTTTCCAGTAAAACGGCGCTTGTTCTTTCGTTCAGGTTATTATACCAGCCGCAGGGCAGGCTTGGCATTCAGGCGCATATCCCCTGTTTCCCCCCGCAGCAGGCGGTAATAGGCCGCGCTGCCGATCATGGCGGCGTTATCGCCGCACAGGTCCAGGCGGGGCATGTAAAGCTTGATGCCGGCCTTTTGGCAGGCCGCTTCAAAGGCCGCGCGCAGGCCGCTGTTGGCCGATACGCCCCCGGCCAGTGCCAGCGCTTTCACATGATGATCCAGCGCCGCCCGCATGGTTTTGGACAGCAGCGCGTCCACCACGGCATGCTGGAAGGAGGCCGCCAGGTCCTCGGGGCGCATTTCAATGCCCTTCTGTTCCATGGTATGCGTGGCGTTGATAAAGGCCGTTTTGAGGCCCGAAAAGCTGAAATCATATTCCCCCGGGGTATGTGCTTTGGGCAGCTTCAGGGCGTTGGGATCGCCATTTTGCGCCAGCTTGTCCAGCAGGGGCCCGCCGGGATAGGGCAGATGCAGCACCCGGGCGGCTTTATCAAAGGCTTCGCCCGCCGCGTCGTCCTGGGTGCAGCCCAGCAGCCGGTACACACCGTAATCCTCCACCATCAGGATGTGGCTGTGCCCGCCGCTGGCCACCAGGCAGATGAAGGGCGGCGTCAGGTCCGGATGGGTCAGGTAATTGGCGCAGATGTGTCCCTCGATGTGATTGACCGGGATCAGCGGCTTATCCAGGGCAAAGGCCAGGGCCTTGGCGCAGCTGACGCCGGTGAGCAGCGCGCCTACCAGCCCGGGGCCGTAGGTGACGCCAATGGCGTCGATCTCCGCAAAGGTCATGCCCGCCTCGCTGAGGGCGTGATCCACCATGCGGTCCACGGCGTCCACGTGCGCCCGGCTGGCAATCTCCGGCACCACGCCGCCGTAGATGGCGTGCAGCGGGATCTGGGAAAAAACCGCGTTGCTTTTGATCACGCGGCCGTTTTCGATCACCGCCGCCGCCGTTTCATCGCAGCTGCTTTCAATGGCCAGGATATTGACCTTTTCCTTGGTTTTCAGCTGTGCCGCCTTTTCCCGGCAGATATCCATGTAGCTCATATCGTATCCTCATTCCCGTTCAATGGTCCGCAGCACCCGATACGTGCCCAAAGCGCCGGTGGCGGAAGCGCCCACCGCAAACCGATCCAGCCGCAGCCTTTCCGGCACCGGCACATTTTGGATCAGCGCATACGCCCGATGGATTTTTTTCCGATCGCCGTCCATGAACAGCGTGGTATGGAATTTGTAGTCCAGGTCGTATTCATGGGGCAACACGCCATATTTTTCCCCCAACAGCGAAAGCAGCCGGTCATGCAGGGCATTCAGCGCCGCGCTGCGCTCCAACATAATCCAGATGATGGTCTCTTCCTTTTCAATGCCCCGCACGGCGACTTCCATGGGACTCTGGCTTTGGTAAAACCGTGCCAGGCAATCCATGATATCCCCCGCCTTTTCATCCGCCGCCGGGAAGGACTTTTTCAGCGAAATATGCAGCGGCAGGGTAAAGTTGGAATGGGCAAAGCCGATTTCGTTTTCAATCCGCCGCGCAGCCTCCCGCGCCTGGGCCAGTTGGCTGTCCACATCGATGCCTGTCCAGATATACACGCCTTATTTCCCTTTCCGTATCAAATAAATCCCCGCCGCCAGCGTGGGCGCCAGCAGCCACAGCGGGATCACCCACAGCGCCAGCAGCCGGGCCAGGTACATGAACATGGTCTCGGGCATCAGGCAGATCAAAAGATCGGTATTGGGGTTCAGCAGCCACAGATCGTTGGTGAACAGCAGGCGGTGCATCAGGATGAAGGCGTTTTCAAAATCCAGGGCGATATACGCCGCCAGCGCCGCCAGCAGCAGCGCTGTAAGCGCCAGGCCCAGCAAAAAGCCTTTGGCATCGGGCTTTTTTACCAGCGCAAACGCCAGGAGCGCCGCGGGGAGCAGCAGCCACCAGGCCCGGTCAAACCGCCCAAACAGCCCCCGGATATCGGACAGGTGGATCATTTCCCGCTGGTTGAAACAGGGGAAATCCACGTCCGCGCCCGAAAAATACGCGCCCAGCGCATGCCCGATCCCGTCATAAGCCGTTTCGTCAACGCCAAAGCGCCCGGTATCGGCAAACAGGTGGAAGCACCTTGCGTACAGATCGCCGTCCCGGCCCATGGCGGTCACCACGGCGCACAGCACGGCAATCAACAGCAGCAGCAGGCACAATGCCGCGCCTGCTGCGTAAACCGCTTTTTTCATTACTGCATTTTCAGGTAAGCCACGGTAAAGCCGTCCAGCGCGCCGTTCATCACATCATCAATGGCGCCGGTTTCATAACCGGTGCGGTGATCCTTCACCATGGTGTAGGGCTGGAACACATAGGAGCGAATCTGGCTGCCCCATTCGATCTTCTTCATTTCGCCCTTGATATCGGCCATCTGCTGCTCGCGCTCGCGCTCGCGGATCTCCAGCAGCTTGGATTTCAGCATCTTCAAACAGGTGGCGCGGTTCTGCACCTGGTCGCGCTCGGTCTGGCAGGCCACCACGATGGTGACGTCGTCCTTCACGTAGGTCATGCGCACGGCGGAGGAGGTCTTATTTACGTTCTGGCCGCCCGCGCCGGAGGAATGGTAGGTATCCACGCGGACATACTTCATGTCCACTTCGATCTCTCCGTCGTCCTCCTCCAGCAGCGGCGCCACATCCAGGCTGGCAAAGCTGGTATGGCGGCGGGCGTTGCTGTCAAAGGGGCTGATGCGCACCAGGCGGTGCACGCCTTTTTCACCCCGGAGGAAGCCGTATACATGATCGCCGCTCACCTCGAAGGTGACCGATTTGAGCCCGGCTTCATCGCCGTCCAGGATGTCCAGCAGCTTCACCGTAAAGCCCATATGCTCGCAGTAACGGGTATACATGCGGTAGAGCATGCTGGTCCAGTCCTGGGCCTCGGTGCCGCCGGCGCCGGCGTGCAGGGACAGCACGGCATCCCGATCGTCATAGGGGCCCCGCATCAGCGTTTCCAGCTGCAGCGCCTCGGTCTCGGCGGTGAGCTTGGTCATCATATCGATAACCTCGCTCACCATGCTGCTGTCGTCGGCCTCCTCGGCCAATTCCATCATGACCTCAATATCGTCGCACTGGCTGTTCAGCCCCTCGTAATGGGCGATCTTATCCTCCAGCTGCTTGATTTTGCGGGTCACATGGGTACTGCGGTCCAGGTTGTCCCAGAAGCCCTCGGCGTTCTGCTCCTCCCGCAGCTCCTCCAATTCCTCCTGCATATGATCGATATGCAGCCCTTCGCCCACGTCCTTCAAGCGGCGGCGCATATCCTCCAGGTCGGTGCGGATCTTTTCAAATTCAAGGATCATATCTTTTCAACTCCTGTCGTATGGTTGGTTATTTTTTGCAAGTTCACGGCAGGATTCTCGCTATCCCACATTCCGCCCGCAGCAGTTTTTATACTTTTTGCCGCTGCCGCAGGGACAGGGATCATTGCGGCCGGGCTTTTTATCCACGCGGATGGGGCCCGCGCCGTTCTGGCGGCTGGCCGCGGCGGCCTTTTCATGGGCTGAATTGTTTTTCACATCATTGGTGCTGGTAGCCTGGGCCACCACGCGGCGCTGGGGCGCGCCGCGGTCTGCGATCTGGGCCAGGAACACCAGCCGGACGGTATCCTCCCGGATCAGGCGCACCATATCCTCAAACATATCGTAGGATTCCATCTTATATTCATTGATGGGATCGCGCTGGGCATAGGCGCGCAGGCCGATGCCGTCCCGCAGCTGGTCCATGGCGTCGATATGGTCCATCCAGCGGCGGTCCACGCTGTGCAGCAGGAAGGCGCGCTCCAATTCGCGCATATCGTGGCCGTAGGCGGTGATCTGCGCCTCACGCTTTTCATAGAGCTCCATGGCAATGGCCTTCAGCCGGTCCTTGAGCTGGTCCTTGCCCAGCTGGCGAAGCTCCTCTTCATGCCCGCGGATGGCATCGGCGGGCACGCACAGGCGGTTGAGATAATCGGCCAGCGAATCCAGCTGCCAGCCTTCGGCGTTCTGGTCGGCGCAGTCATGCTCCACCGCAGCCGAAATCAGCTCGGTGATCATGCCCACGATATTATCGTGAACATTTTCGCCCTCCAGCACCTGCTTGCGCTGCTTATAAATGAGCTCGCGCTGCTGGTTCATTACATCGTCGTACTGCAGCACGTGCTTGCGGATTTCATAGTTGCGGCTTTCCATGCGCTTCTGGGCGTTTTCGATCTGCTTGGTGAGCAGGTTGGCATCCAGGGGCGTATTTTCATCCATGCCCAGGCGGCTGGTAATGGCCTGCATGCGCTCGCCGCCAAAGATGCGCAGCAGGTCGTCCTCCATGGAGATGAAAAACTGGCTGCTGCCGGGATCGCCCTGGCGGCCCGCGCGGCCGCGCAGCTGGTTATCGATGCGGCGGCTCTCATGGCGCTCGGTGCCCAGGATATGCAGGCCGCCCAGCGCCACCACCCGATCATGCTCGGCGTCGGTCTGCTTTTTATATTCGGCCTTCAGCTCGTTATAGTGCCTGCGGGCGTCCAATACCTCCTGGTCCACATCCTCATTATGGCCGGTGGCCAGCTCGATCACATCCTCGCTGTACTCTTCCTGGCGCATGGTGCGGCGGGCCATATAATCCGGATTGCCGCCCAGCAGGATATCGGTGCCGCGGCCGGCCATGTTGGTGGCGATGGTCACCGCGCCGTAATGACCGGCCTGGGCCACGATGGTGGCCTCACGGGCATGGTGCTTGGCGTTGAGCACCTCATGCTCCACGCCGTTCATCTCCAGCATATGGGAAAGCAGCTCGCTGACCTCCACCGAAATGGTACCCACCAGCACCGGCTGGCCGGTGGCATGGCGGCGGATGATCTCCTCCACCACGGCCTTGTACTTGCCCTTCTTGGTGGTATAGATCATGTCGTTCATGTCCTTGCGGATCATGGGCTTGTTGGTGGGGATCACCACCACATCCAGCCGATAAATGCCCTGGAACTCGGCTTCCTCGGTTTTGGCCGTGCCGGTCATGCCGGACAGCTTGTCATACATGCGGAAGAAGTTCTGGTAGGTGATGGTGGCCAGGGTGCGGCTTTCACGCTCCACCTTGACATGCTCCTTGGCTTCCAGCGCCTGGTGCAGGCCGTCGCTGAAGCGGCGGCCCACCATGATGCGGCCGGTGAACTCATCCACGATCATGACCTGGTTATCCTGTACCACATAGTCCACATCGCGCTTCATGATGGCGTTGGCCTTCAGGGCCTGGATGATATGGTGGTACAGCTCGTTGTTTTCGGGATCGGACAGGTTTTCAATGCCGAAGTATTTTTCGGCCTTATCCACGCCCTGCTCGGTGAGCTGGGCGGCCTTGTCCTTTTCATCCACCCAATAATCGCCTGTGTACTGGGTCTCGCCGCCCATCAGGTGTTTAACGGTAGAGGACTGGCCGGCCGTTTCGGGATCCTCGATCTTTTCGCCCTTTTCCAGGCGGCAGACGAAGCGGTCGGCCTTTTCATACATATCGGTGGATTTTTCGCCCTGGCCGGAGATGATCAGGGGCGTGCGGGCTTCATCGATCAGGATGGAGTCCACCTCGTCCACGATGGCGAAGCGATGGCCGCGCTGCACCATGTTGGCCTTGTAAACCACCATATTGTCGCGCAGGTAATCAAAGCCCAGCTCGTTGTTGGTGCCGTAGGTAATATCGCAGTTATAG
>JAFUGB010000378.1 GCA_017469605.1 Clostridia bacterium | reverse complement strand
TGCTGTGCGCCCGGAAACGGCATTGTGCGTCCTGACCCATGCCAGCAATGTGACAGGAACATTGCAGCCCGCCGGGACGCTGATCGCGGCGGCCCACCGCTATGGCCTGCCTGTGCTGCTGGACGCGGCCCAGACCGCGGGCACGGTGGATATCAAGGATATTGGCGCTGATATGGTGGCCATGCCGGGACATAAGGGACTGCTGGGGCCAATGGGTACCGGCATTTTATGGCTGGGGGAGCACGCATCGCCGCGCCCCTTGCGGGAGGGCGGTACAGGCTCGGCCAGCGAAAGCGTGCACCAGCCCGATATGCTGCCTGACCGCTATGAAAGCGGCACGCTGCAATTGCCTGCCATTGCCGGGCTTTTGCAGGGGGTGCGTTTTGTTCGTGCCAATGGTAACGCCATCCATGAATATGAAACCTATCTTATTGACAAGCTTCGCGGCGCGCTGGCCGCCATGCCCGAGACAACGGTTTACAGTGCGGAAAATACGCCCCATGTGGGGGTGCTTAGCTTTAATGTAAAGGACCGGGAGTGCGCCGAGGTTGCCGATCTGCTGGATCAGCGGGGCTTCTGCCTGCGGGGCGGCCTGCACTGCGCGCCCTGCATGCACCATTGGCTGGGAACCCAGGGAACGGTGCGTGCCAGCGTGGGCCCTTATACCACCGAAGGCGAAATCAACCAGCTGATTGACGCGGTGAAGGATATCGTAAAAAAACAGTGAACACCATAAATTGGAAGGTGAAATCCCTTGCATTTTCATGACAGATTTATTACAATGGAATTACGCATTATTACAACAGATGCGTGAAAACGCGAGGTGTACGCCATGAAACGATTTTTGATGATTGCGCTGGCGCTGCTGCTGCTTTTTTGCGGGGCCGCGGCTGAGGAACAGGCTGCCGCTGCGCTGAAATACGGCGATAAGGGCCAGGAGGTGCTGACGCTGCAAACGCGGCTGAAGGAAGTGCTGTATTACAATGGGCCGCTCAGCGGCGAATTTGGCGACTTGACCCGCAAGGCTGTCCGGCGTGTGCAGGCAGCCTATGGCTTGCCGGAAACCGGCGAGGCCGATGCCGCGCTGCAGGAGATCATTTTCGGTGATTGCTACCGGGAATTGAAATACGAGATGTCCGGCGAGGATGTGAAGCAGCTCCAGCAAGCGCTGGCAATCTACGGCTACTATGCGGACAAGATCAGCGGCAATTATTTAAAGAATACCCGGGCCGCGGTGGCTGCCTTTCAGGCCGATAACGGGCTTGCGGCTACCGGCATAGCCGATGTGCGAACCCAGGCGCTGATGTATTCCGGAACGGTACCCATTCCTACCCCCACGCCTGCGCCCACGCCCACCCCCACGCCGGTGCCAACGCCTACCCCGGCGCCGACCCCAACGCCTGACCTGTCTTACCAGGGCAAGCTGAAGAGCGGTTCTACCGGCGCGCGGGTACGGTTGCTGCAGGAGCGGCTGGATACCCTGGGATTTTTTGAGGGGAGCATCACCAATGGGTACTATTCCCGTACCACAGCCGCCGTCAAAGCCTTTCAGAAGCACAATGGGCTGAAGGTGGACGGCGTTGTGGGCGAGGAAACCTGGACAGCGCTGTTTGGCGATCAGGCCGTTCCCGCCTCGGCCACGGCCGTACCGCCCACCCCGGTGCCCTATTTTATTGAGGTGGATGTGGCCAACCAGCTGACCAAGGTATATACCCGGGATGAAAATGGCGAATTCACCGTGCTGGACCGAACCTTTTTGTGTTCCACCGGTACCACGGGATATCCCAGCACGCTGGGCACCTTTACGCTCACCGAGCGACGGGCGCTGTGGGCACAGTTCCCCAAATGGGGCAACGGTACGGCCCAGTATTGGACGCAGATCAATAAGAGCATTGCCTTCCATTCGGTGATCTACGAGGATTACGATCCCACCAAATTGAAGGTATCCTCCTTTAACGCGCTGGGCAAGCGGGCATCTCACGGGTGCATTCGACTGACGCTGCCGGACGCCAAATGGATCTATAATAACTGCGGCGCGGGGGTACAGGTATGGATACACGACGATGCTGAAAAGGATCCCGAGCTGGTGGCGGCTGTCAAGCCGGGTTCCATTAACCCCAATACCCACAGCAATTATATTACCGCCACGCCCACGGTGATGCCCGTTTATGACAGCGGCAATCCGCCGGAGACCGTACGCAAGCTAAAGGATGGCAGCAGGGGCGAGGATGTATATTGGGTGCAAATGCGCCTGAAGGAGCTGGGCTTTTATACCGGCACGATCACCGGCTCCTATCTGGGCGGCACGGCCAAGGCTGTAAGGGCATACCAGAAGTCAGTAGGGCTGGAAGCCGACGGCGTGGCCGGTATCCAGACGCTGAACCGCTTGTACGGCGATGCCAGGGCGGAGGCGCTGGCATCGCCCGCGCCAATCGATACGCCTTCTCCAACCGCTGTGCCCGGGCCGGCGCAGGATGGGCAAACCGAGGCCCCGGCCATAACCCAAAATCCATAAAGCAGCAAGGAGCTTTCCTAAATGGACAGCTCCTTGTTTTATAAAGCTCTTGACATAATATTGAATATTAGATATAATAATCATGTAAACAATAAAATCTGAACGGAGGCTTGAACATATGACGGAGCAAACCCAGAAACGACTCAATATCCGCATACCGCTGTATACGCTGGGGGAGGAGATTTTTCATGCCATTTCCCATGGCATCGGGGCGGCGTTGAGCATTGCCGCCCTGGCGATGATGATGGCCAAGGCCCAAACCTCCATGGCGCAGATTACCACCGCCGTATTCGGCACGGCGTTGATCATGCTCTATACCATCTCCTGCGTATACCATTCGCTGTCGCGCAATTTGGAAGGGAAAAAGGTTATGCGGGTGATTGACCACTGCAATGTATTCCTTCTAGTGTGGGGCACGTATATTCCCGTGGCGCTGATGGGCGTGGGCGGCGCGCTGGGCTGGGTGCTGTTTGGCGTGACCGGCGCTTTTACCGCCTTGGGTGTTACGCTGACGGCCATCCATGTGGATAAGTATAAGGTTCCCCAGGTGGTTTGTCATCTGGTCAGCGGCTGGTCCATCCTGCTGGGCCTGCCCCGCCTGATGGCTGCCATGGGCTCCCGTGGCGTGCTGTTCCTGCTGCTGGGCGGCATCATGTATACCGTGGGATCGCTGCTGTACGGCCTGGGCGCCCGGATACGGTATATGCACAGCGTGTTCCATGTGTTCTGCCTGTTGGGTTCGTTCTGCCATTTCTGGGGGATATATATGTATCTGCTGTAAATCCCAAATTTCAGCGTTGCTGATTGAATAACGAAAATAAGGGGTTATCCTCAAATAACAGGTGAGAAAAAGTCTGGAAAAGGCGAAAAGCAAACAGGAATAGCGGAAAAGCAGCAAATGATTATTCGGGAGAGGAAAATCAGATCGCAAACAAGCAGGAAAAAGATGGTGAAAGCCAGCATTAAGATGGAAACATTGCCCGACGGGTTGAGCAGATCGGCATCAGTTCGGCCTACAAGGTACAGAGCAAGTTTCGGATCAGCGTGGAGAAGTACACGCGGATCGCGGAATAAAAGCCATAAATTACGAACTCCCACGGGGTGATGAGCCTTTTAGGTTTTTTGCTATACCGCTTTTTTGTGATGCAGCCAGAGTTGCCAGGCGAGAGAAGCCAGAACGTACAGAGCAACAGAGCCTTTCCGGCGTGGTTTTCCTCACGTCGCTCAGATAGATCTCATGGTGCATTCGCTGGTCAGAGATGCCCAGCGCACAGCCTTGTTCATCCATGAAACGATGCATCAGCTCGACCCTCGCGGGCTCATCGTCATAGGCTCCCAGGTGCATGCACTGTACGCAGAGACCCTCGTCATATGTCCAGAACTCAGTCTTTGAGAAATCTGTCTTTTTCTTCCGGGTAGCTTCCTCCACCGCCCACTCAAAGTCCACCTTCGTCACAAAATCTGGCAGTCGGATGACGGAGATCCAATTGAATTCTTCCTTGTGGGCATAATCCACTCCGACGATGCCATCCTGCCACCAGAAACCTTCCAGAGGCGG
>JAFUGB010000377.1 GCA_017469605.1 Clostridia bacterium | reverse complement strand
CGATGCCCTGTATAAGCTGGATGTGGGCAGCGTCACCGGCGGCATGGCCTGGCTGGCAGCGCTGCTGTATACCTTCCAGATCTATTATGATTTTTCGGGCTACAGCGATATGGCCATCGGCCTGGGCCGCATGTTTGGCTTTCACTTTTCGGAGAACTTCAATTATCCTTATCTCTCCCGGTCGGTCCGGGAGTTTTGGCGCAGGTGGCATATTTCGCTGTCCGCCTGGTTCCGCGAATACGTGTACATCCCCCTGGGCGGCAATCGCAAGGGCGCGGCCCGCACCTACCTGAACCTGTTCATTGTATTCCTGCTTACCGGCATCTGGCATGGGGCGGGCGTCACCTTCATCCTGTGGGGCCTGTACCACGGGCTGTTTTCGGTACTGGAACGGCTGGGGCTGGGCAAAATCCTCAAAAAAGCGGGAGGGCTGGGCTGGCTGTATACCTTCCTTGCGGTGGTGTTTGGCTGGGTGCTGTTCCGGGTGGAGGACCTGCCCGCGGCCCTGGCGCTCATGGGCCGCATGCTGGCGCCCTGGCGCTATACCGGAACCGGCCTGCACCTGTATGACTACGTGTCCCGGCATATGCTCATGCTGCTGCCCCTGGCCTTCCTGGGCATGGGGCCCATCCAGGCGCTGGGCGAAAAAACCGGCCTGGCGGCAAAATGGAAATATTCCCTGCCCGAGGCGCTGCTGTGCATCGCCCTGCTGGCGCTCTGCGTAGGCTCCCTGGCCAGCAGTTCCTACAATCCCTTTATCTACTTTAAATTCTGAGGAGGGGGATCATGAAAAATAAAGCTTCCAGGATCGCCCTCATTGCGCTGTTTTTGCTGCTGCTGTACGCGCCGGGCATCACTTGGCTGTTTGTGGGCAATCAGATGCGGGGCCCCAACCTGGAAAAGCGCCAGCTGGCGGAATGGCCGGCGTTTTCGCTGGCTGAAATCGAAAGCCTGCCCGGTCAGATTGAGAAATACTATCGGGATCACCTTCCCTTCCGGGAGCAGGTCATTGGGCTGTATGCCCGGGCCAGCAAGGCGCTGTTTGACGACTGCGTGGTCACCACCGTGCTGTTCGGCCGGGACGGCTGGTATTTTTACAACACCATAAACGACGGCGATCCTGTTTCCTCCTATCGGGGAGAGGACCTGTTCACCGGCGCCGAGCTGCGGGAAATTGTGGTGAACCTGCGCAAAACCCAGGCCAGCCTGGCCAAACAGGGCATGGACTTTGTGCTGTTCATCGCCCCCAACAAGGAGCGTGTGTATGCCGAATACATGCCCGAGCGCTACGGCGCCCCGGCGGAGGATTACGCGGCAAAGCAGCTTGTGGAATTTCTCCGGGCCCACAGCGATATCAAGGTGGTATACGCCTATGACGCGCTGATGGAGGCCAAGGAAGCGTTGGGCGGCCTGCCGCTGTATTATAAATCGGATACCCACTGGAACGATATTGGCGCGTATGTGGGTTCCCGCGCGCTGCTCCAGGCGCTGGACATGGAAATACCCGCCCCGGCGCCGGAAAACATCCACCAAACTGAAACGGTGTGCACCGGCGACCTGACCGTGCTTTCCCACCTGTATACCGAAGGCCAGGGC
The DNA here is from genome assembly GCA_017469605.1 of Clostridia bacterium. Lineage (GTDB taxonomy): Bacteria > Bacillota > Clostridia > Christensenellales > Aristaeellaceae > SFMI01. The sequence continues at coordinate 352 of JAFUGB010000377.1, read as the reverse complement.
GATCCCATGTACACTGTCAAGGCAGGAGGGCAGCCCCCCTCCGCCACGGAGCTTGACCCTGATCTGGCCTGGTCCCATTCCACAGGCGATCCGGCCGGCAAAAAGCTGTTTATCAAAAACGATTCCTTCACCGCCGGGCTGCTGCCCTACATTACCCCCTATTTTTCGCGAACCGAAACCCGCAAAACCGAAATGTACGATATGGCGCAGCTGGACGAAATGCAGCCCGATATCTTTGTGCTGGAATGCGTGGAGCGCTACCTGCGCCGGGAGCTTACAAAGGGCCCGCTGTACATCCTGCCCGAGGACCGATAAACCAACCGGAGGTTTTTTCATGCGAAAGCCGTTGCTT
>JAFUGB010000376.1 GCA_017469605.1 Clostridia bacterium | reverse complement strand
GCCTTCTGATAATTCAATTGTTTTGACTGTCAATAAGGCTCTGGCTATGCTCAGGGCAAGAGGTTTTATCATTCAGGATGATCCTCCTGATCCTTTAACCGCCTGAACTGTTCCTTCTTGTTTCCCATCTTTTTCGATGGTATGTTTGCTGTCCGCTTTTTTATAATTCATTGTTTCAAACTTTTCTTCTCAGAAGAAAGCGCGTTTCCTCCCCCGTCAAATTCTGGTTTCTCTTTGCGATTGCCGCTTTTATATCGGTAAACGCAGCCTTCTTTAAGCACTAAATAAAGGAAGGTATAAAAAAGCACGCTATGCATACGCACAGCGCGCTAATGTGATAGATCCGATCAGAACTTGGTGGTGTTCAGACGGATGGAGGGGCCCATTGTGGTGCTCAGATACAGAGACTTCACATAGGTGCCCTTGGCGGCGGCAGGCTTGGCCTTGATCACAGCGTCCATCAGGGCGGCCATGTTCTCTACCAGCTTGTCAGCGTCAAAGGAAACCTTGCCGATGGGGCAGTGCGCAATGGCGGTCTTGTCAATGCGGTACTCCACTTTACCGGCTTTAATGTCGGCAATGGCTTTGGTCACGTCCATGGTCACGGTGCCGGATTTGGGGTTGGGCATCAGGCCCTTGGGGCCCAGGATGCGGCCGATGCGGCCCACAACACCCATCATGTCAGGCGTAGCGACGCAGACGTCAAAGTCAAACCAGTTTTCCTTCTGGATCTTTTCCACCATGTCCATTTCGCCCACGTAGTCCGCGCCGGCAGCCTTGGCTTCTTCAGCCTTGGGGCCCTTGGCGAACACCAGCACGCGCACGGTTTTGCCCGTGCCGTGAGGCAGAACCACGGCGCCGCGGACCTGCTGGTCAGCGTGGCGGGGGTCAACGCCCAGGCGAATGCTCAGCTCCACGGTCTCGTCAAACTTGGCCTTGCCGGTCTGCTTCACGAGATCAATGGCCTCAGCGGGCTCATAATACTTGAGGGGGTCGATCAGCTTTTTGCTGTCAATATACTTCTTGCCGTGTTTCATTTATCTTTCCTCCCCTCATTCTTCCACAGTGATACCCATGGAGCGGGCGGTGCCGGCCACCATGCTCATGGCGGCTTCGATGCTGGCGGCGTTCAGGTCAGGCATCTTCTTTTCAGCGATTTCCTTGACCTGGGCCTTGGTCAGCTGGGCAACCTTATCACGGTTGGGACGGGCAGAGCCGCTCTCGATGCCCAGGGTCTTTTTGATCAGGACCGGGACGGGAGGGGTCTTGGTGATAAAGGTAAAGGAACGGTCAGAGTATACCGTGATCACCACGGGGATGATGTAGCCTTCCTGCTTGGCGGTACGGGCGTTGAACTCCTTGCAGAAGCCGGGGATGTTCACGCCGTGCTGGCCCAGCGCAGGGCCGATCGGGGGGGCAGGGGTCGCCTTGGCGGCTTCCACCTGGAGCTTGATAATACCGGTAACTTTCTTTGCCATTTTACATGGCACCTCCTAACAATTGTGGTAATGGCGGCACGGTTTTTCACGTACCTCCCACGAGGGGGAACAACGATGGCGGATTACTGTTCCAGCTTCTCCACCTGGTTGAGATCGACTTCCACCTGCATTTCGCGGCCGAGGAACATTTTGACCTTCACGCGCATTTTCTGGCGCTCCATGTCGATTTCCTCCACCGTGCCGGTGAAGTTCTCCAGCGGGCCGGACAGAATACGGACTTCTTCGCCGATGGCAATGCTGTACCGGGCTTCCAGGGACTGGCTGGTCAGCATCGATTCCACTTCCTCCGGCGTCAGGGCCACGGGTTTGCTCTCGGGGCCAACAAAGCCTGTCACGCCACGGGTATTGCGCACCACATACCAGCTTTCGCTGGTGATGATCATCTTGACCAGCACATAACCAGGAAAGGTTTTGCGCTGGGAGACGACGCGCTTGCCGTTGCGGATCTCGGCAACCTCTTCGGTGGGCACAGTGACCTCAAAGATCAGATCCTGCATGCCATTGTTTTCCACCGTTTTTTCCAGGTTGTCCTTTACCTTGTTTTCATAGCCCGAATAGGTATGCACCACATACCACTGCGGGGTTTTTTCCGTAGTTTCGGCCATGCTTGAATCTCCTTAATTAGTTGCCGCTGGCAGGGGCTTCGGCGTTTTCCTCAGTCTGCTCAGCTGCTTCCTGGACAGCCTCAGTGACTTCTTCAGCTGCTTCCTGGGCCGCTTCTTCCACGGTCTCGGCTGCGCCCTCGGCGGCATCCTCCACCTCGGTCCCCAGGTCGCTGGTGTCAATGATGATCTGTTCTTCAGTACCCTTAAGAGAACTGATAGCAGTAACGAGCTTGGACGCGCCCATATCCAGCAGACCGATCACGATACCCATGAACACCATGAACAGAAGCACGATGCAGGTGTACTTGATCAGATCCTGCTTGGTGGGCCAGGTGACCTTCTTCAATTCATGCCACATGTTTTTAAACGGTGTGGCAATATTCTGCGGGAGATTTTTAAAGAAGTTTACAAACTTGCTTCCTTTGGAAACTTCCTTTGTCTCCTTGACGGTCTTTTTCTCGTCTGCCATACTGTTACCTCGTTTCGCGATGAGCGGTATGTTTCCTGCAGAAACGGCAGTACTTGGTCAGCTCAATACGGTCGGGGGTGTTCTTCTTATTCTTTTTGGTGTTGTAATTGCGCTGTTTGCACTCGGTGCAGGCCAGCACGATGTTAGCCCTGGCTTCTTTCGCTGCCATGTTGGAACACCTCTTTCGGTCAGTATCCGCCGCGGACCGCGGAGCCCGCGGCGGGATAAGTTTCTATCGCTGTTACTCGATCACGGAGGTAACGGCGCCGGAACCAACGGTGCGGCCGCCTTCGCGGATAGCGAAGCGCAGACCGGCTTCGATGGCGATGGGGGTGATCAGGGTCACTTCCATCTCGATGTTGTCGCCGGGCATTACCATCTCAACGCCCTCGGGCAGCTTGATGTTGCCCGTCACGTCGGTGGTCCGGAAGTAGAACTGCGGACGATATCCGTTGAAGAACGGCGTATGACGGCCGCCTTCTTCCTTGGTCAGCACGTACACCTGGCCCAGGAAGTGCGTATGCGGATGGATGGAACCGGGCTTCGCCAGCACCTGGCCGCGCTCGATCTCATTGCGCTGCACGCCGCGCAGCAGGGCGCCGATGTTGTCGCCCGCTTCCGCGTAATCCAGCGTCTTGCGGAACATTTCGATACCGGTGATTACGGTGGAACGGGGCTTGTCCATCAGGCCCACGATTTCTACCGCGTCATTCAGCTTCACCACACCGCGCTCCACACGTCCGGTGGCCACCGTGCCACGGCCCGTAATGGTCATGGTGTCTTCCACGGGCATCAGGAAGGGCTTATCCTCGTCGCGCTCGGGGTTGGGAATGTAGCTGTCCACAGCCGCCATCAGCTCATAGATGCACTGGCACTCGGGCGCGTTCTTGGGATCGGTGCCGCCGTTCATCATGTATTCCAGCGCTTTCAGCGCAGAACCCTTGATGATCGGAATGTCATCGCCCGGGAAGTCATAGCTGCTCAGCAGCTCACGCACTTCCATTTCCACCAGCTCCAGCAGCTCTTCGTCGTCCAGCAGGTCTACCTTGTTCATGAATACCACGATGTAAGGTACGCCCACCTGGCGGGCCAGCAGGATGTGCTCACGGGTCTGCGGCATGGGGCCGTCCGGAGCGGACACCAGCAGGATCGCGCCGTCCATCTGGGCTGCGCCGGTGATCAT
>JAFUGB010000375.1 GCA_017469605.1 Clostridia bacterium | reverse complement strand
TCTCACGTGACCTCGACGACTTCGAGGGACCTGCGGGACTTCAGAACCGCATCAACCCGTTGGGACTGTAATACTATCTATATCCAAGAGCGAGCCGCAAACCGTCCGTTTGCGGCAAAGGGTTTCAGAGTTTTCATCGCAGCCAACCATCCTTCTTACGTTTTCAGGGAAAATGGAAAGATACTATTTCATCGTTTATTATATGTCATGTTACATGGAATTGCAAGCAAAAAATAATCATTTCGTAAAAAGTTGTTACAATTCGATAACAGTTAAGGCCCGCACGGCTGCAAAAAACAGGCACAGTCCCCCAAACGCGCGCGTTCATGGGGGAGCCGGCGCCTGTATTTTCCTTTGTTCGGAAGCCTTACAGCTGGTTCAGCTTCTCCAGCAGCGCCAGCATGGCCTTTTCAGCCGCCGCGCCGCCGCCAAAGCTGATGGCGCCGCGCAGGGGCGAATAGCGCATCATGGCCAGGTTCATTTCCTGGGTGATGGCTTCGCTGGCGGCCTCGCTCTGGTCCTGGTCCTGGGACTGGGTCTGTTTCATGTATTCGTCCAGCAGCGGCCTGGCCTGGGGATCGGCCATCAGGTCCATGAAAATGGTGTTCATATCATAGTGCCGGGGCAGCTGGGCGGTGGATTCCACGGCGATCTGCGCCCGCAGCGGCAGGTTCCGGGAGCTGTCGCCCACGGCGATTTCGTACTGCCCGGCGGGAACGTACCAGTCATGCAGCGCTTCATTCCAGATGGCAAAGGCGCGCTTGTCCAGGGTAAAGGAAATATCCCTGCTTTCGCCGGGAGCCAGGGCCACCTTTTCAAAGCCCTTGAGCTCGCGCGCCGGGCGGATATAATTGCCGCCCACGGCGCCCACGTACAGCTGCGCCGCCGTTTTGCCAAAGCGGCTGCCGGTGTTTTTCACCGTCAGGGTCACGGTGAGCGTATCGGTATCCCGGATGGCGTCCCGGCCCAGCCGCAGGTTGGCGTATTCAAAGCTGGTATAGCTCAGGCCGTGGCCGAAGGGGAACAGCACGGGCATTTCCTTTTTATCATAATAGCGGTAGCCCACAAACACGCCTTCCCGGTATTCCGTACGGTTGCCCTCGCCGCCGAAATATAAATAGGAAGGATTATCGCTGAGCTTCAGCGGGAAGGTTTCGGCCAGGTGGCCCGAGGGGTTCACATCGCCAAACAGCACGCGCACCGTGGCTTCGCCCACGGCCTGTCCGCCCAGGTAGGCTTCCAGCACGCCGCGCACCTTCCCAATCCAGGGCATTTCCACCGGCGCGCCGTTGTGCAGCACCACCACGGTGTTGGAGTTGGCGGCGGCCACGGCTTCGATCAGCCTGTTCTGACACGCGGGCATGCGCATATGCTGCCGGTCGTAGCCTTCGGATTCATACGCATCGGGCAGGCCGGCGAATACGACGGCGGCCTTTGCGGCCTTTGCGGCGGCTACCGCCTCAGCGATCATGGCATCGCTGGTTTCATCCTTTCCGGCGCTGTAGCCCTGAGCGTAAACCACGTCCAGGCCCTGGGCAGCCGCCAGCGCGCCGGTGATCCTGAAGCAGTTGATATGGCTGCTGCCGCCGCCCTGGAACCGGGGCGTTTTGGCAAACTCCCCGATGAAGGCGATTTTATCGGCCTTGTCCAGCGGCAGCACGCCGTTTTCGTTTTTGAGCAGCACAATGCATTCGGCGGCCATCTCAGCGGACAGCCTGTGCTGGGCTTCCATATCCCAGGGCGTATCGGGCCGGGCGTTTTCCACAGCGCGGAACACCACGTTCAGGATGCGCTCGCAAGCCTGGTCCACCAGCGCTTCATCCAGCTTGCCCGCCCGGACGGCCTCCACGATTTTGCGGTCATTGACGCCGTCGGAGGCCGGCATTTCCAGATCCAGCCCGGCGGCCAAGCCCTTGACCCGGTCGCTGACCGCGCCCCAGTCGCTCATCACATAGCCCTGGAAGCCCCACTCCCGGCGCAGCACATCGGTGAGCAGCCAGGGATTTTCGCTGGCGAACACGCCGTTCAGCCGGTTGTAGGAGCACATCACGGTCCAGGGCTGCTCCCGCTTTACCGCCATTTCAAAGGCCGGAAAATAGATTTCGCGCAGCGTGCGCTCATCGGCGTCGGAGCTGCTGCTCAGTCGGCGGTGCTCCTGGTTGTTGGCGGCAAAATGCTTGATGCTGGTCCCCACGCCCCTGCTCTGTACGCCGTGGATCATGGCGGAAGCCATGCGCCCGGCCAGGTAGGGATCCTCGCTGTAATATTCAAAATTGCGGCCGCACAGCGGCGAACGCTTGATGTTCACCGCCGGGCCCAGCACCACGCTGAGTCCCTCATGCTGGCAGCTGTCACCGATGGCCTCGCCCATGCGGGTGATCATATCGGGATCAAAGCTGGAAGCGGCGGCGCAGGCCGCCGGGAAGCATACCGCCTTGATGCTGTCGTTAACGCCCAGGTGATCGGCCTTGTCGTTCTGCTTGCGCAGTCCGTGGGGACCGTCGCTGACCATGCTGCGGGGAATGCCCAGCCGCTCAACAGCCTTGGTATGCCAGAAATCGTCGCCGGAGCACAGCCCGGCCTTTTCCTCCAGCGTCATTTTTGCCACCAGCGCTTTGATATCCATGTTTAGCTCTCTCCTTTTGTTTTTAAAAAGGACTGCCGGAAAAAGCGACCGGCAGCCCGAACAGCGGATCAAAAATTGGTTTGCTCCAGTTCAAAATAAGCCTGGGGATGGCTGCATACCGGGCATATTGCCGGTGCCTCCTCGCCCTCGTAGATGTAGCCGCAGTTGCGGCAATGCCATACCTTGGTTTCACCCTTGCTGAACACCGTGCCGCTGTCCAGGTTTTCCTTGAGCTTATTGTAGCGCTCCTCATGGGCGCGCTCCACCAGGGCCACGCCCTCAAACCTGGCGGCCAGGTCGGCAAAGCCCTCCTCCCGGGCAACCTGCGCAAACTCCCGGTACATTTGGGTCCATTCCTCGTGCTCGCCCGCGGCGGCGGCGGCCAAATTGGCGGCAGTATCGCCCGGGGTCTTGCCCACCTGGAAGCCGCCCAGGGCGCGCAGCCACATCTTGGCGTGCTCCTTTTCATTGCGGGCGGTTTCCTCAAAAATGGCGGCAATCTGCTGATAGCCTTCCTTCTTCGCGGCGCTGGCGTAAAAATCATACTTGGTGCGGGCCATGCTCTCGCCCGCGAAAGCGGCCATCAGGTTTTTCTCGGTCTTGGAGCCTTTCAAATCCATGCTTGCTTCCTCCTATGCTTTTATAATGACCGGCTTCCGCCGGCTTTATGCCCTGCTTATCCCAGGAAGGACAACACGGTGGGCACGATCATGGCGACAACCATGGCCACACAAAGCACGGCGATGACGACCTTACGCGTATCGGGCTTCTTTTTTCCAGACATGTCAGCGTACCTCCTGTTCGTAAGCTTCAATGGCGCGGCTCAATTGATCGGGACAGCTGGTATTGCCCCTGCAGGGGATACCGCGCAGCAGTTCCTTGACCTCATCCGCCTTCCGGCCCACCACCATGGTGGCCAGTCCCTTGGTGTTGCCCCGGCAGCCGTTATGAATATTGCAGGCCGTGATCACGCCATTCTCGTCAATATCCAGGTCAATCTGCGTGGAGCAGGTGCCGTGGGTCTTGTACTCAAACATGGTTTTCTTCCTTTCATTAAACAGAAAAATCGTTGTTGCCCGGCAGCGGATCGGAGCGCAGGATGGCGTACAGGCAAACGTCGGAAAAGCGCCCCTTGTTGAATACCCGGCCGCGCAGCGTGCCCTCCCGCGTCATGCCGCATTTTTCCATCACCCGGCCCGAAGCCGGGTTGTCGGATTCGTGTATGGCCTCGATGCGGTGAAGCTTCAGCGTTTCAAAGCCGAAGCGCAGCACGGCGCAGAGCGCCTCGGTGGCGTAGCCCTGATTCCAGCAGTCCCGGGCCAGGGAATAGCCCACCTCGCCGCTGCGGTGCTCGCAGTTGATCCACATGAAGCCGATGGTGCCGATCATGCGGCGGTCGCTGCGGCGCTCAATGGCGAAGCTCCCCGGCGCGCCGCTGCGGTACTGCCGCAGGGCGCTGCGCAGGACGGCGCGGGTCTGGCGCGGGGATTCGTGGGTGTCCCACAGCACATGGCGGCTCACCTCAGGATCGCTGCAATAGCGGTACATGTCCCTTTCGTCCCGCATGGTCAGCGGCCGAAGCCGCAGCCGCCTGGTTTCCAGCACCGGCAGGTTGGAAAACACGCTCTGGCAATAAGCCTGCATACGCCGTCCTCATTTCGTCATATTATGCCATAAATCCGGGATGATTGCAATGGGAAGGATGTTTTCTCCTGAAAATTTCCAATTTATTCCTTGCACTGGGATGAAAACGCCCCGCCGGCGCGTTGAATAGGCGTAGGCTGGTCATAAGGCGCGGCGGCCAGGCGGCTGGTCAGCTGGGACGCCATCAGCAGCCCGGCGATGGTTTTGCTGTCGTGGATTTCGCCGGACATGACCATGCGGATGGCCTCGGTGAGCGGGAAGGCGCGCACGCGCAGGAACTCGTCGGCGTCCAGGTGCATTTGATGCTGGCTGAGCCCGGTGGCCAGGTAGATGCCGATCTGCTCATTGCAGAAGCCGGGGGTGGTGTCCATCACGGTGAGCAGGCGGAAGCTTTCCGCATTCAGGCCGGTCTCCTCCTCCAGCTCCCGCCGGGCGCAGTCCAGCATATCCTCCCCCGCGTGGTCCAGCTTGCCCGCCGGGATCTCCCAGGTAAAGCGCCCCACGGCCACGCGGTGCTGGCGTACCAGCGTAACGTTGCCGGCGTCGTCCAGGGGCACCACGGCGGCGGCGCCCCGATGGCGCACAACCTCCCGCAGCGCCTGGTTTCCGTTGGGCAGCAGCACCTGCCAGTGCTCCACGCTGATCAGCTTTCCCTTAAAAACCTCCCTGGAGGATAAAAATACTTCTTCCAACGCTTTGTCATCCATGACAAACAACCCCCTTTCACGGATCATGGAAAATTCTACACGCAGCCGCCTTGTTCCTGCTTTACAAAGAATTAACAATCGGCGGGAATTGACGGGCGAACATTTTCGTAATATAATTGAAACACAATCTTTTTATTTTGTGATGTTCCGTCCAAGGAGGCGATTGAATGAAAGCATTATTGAGCCGCGAAGGTCTGCGCCGGATGGCCGCGCTGCTGCTGTCAGCGCTGCTGGTTCTGGGCTCGCTGGGCGCTTTGCCCGGAGCCCTGGCCGAAATGACCCCCTCCCCCCTGGCCTTTACGCTGTATTGGGATGACCAGCAGATCCAGTCCGCCCCGCTGGCCGCGCCCTACGAAAACAGCCATTGGCTGTACCTGCCCCAGGCGGCCTTTTACGCCGATCCCCTTCTGGCGGTGACCGACACCTTCCAGCAGTACACCCGCATCGTCCTGGAAAACGGCCCCGAGCTCACCGCCGAGGGCGTGCCCCTGGCGGCGGTGCAGTATTTGGATGCCGGCGCGGCCCCGGGCATGAACGGGCTGAACGTGATCTGCTATGACGCTTCCGGCATGGAAGCCGCCCGGTATGTGCTGTACCTGTCGGCGGTCACCGATACGCCTGAAACGATCCCCGCCGCGCCCCAGGCCCAGCCTGCCGACGTGGCTTTGGTGTGCATGGATGCCGATACCGGCGCAACGCTGCGCACCGCGTCCCAAACCTGCGCCCCCGGCCCCTTTACCGTGGAAGCGCCGGTGCTTGAGGGCTATGAGCTGGTCAGCGAGGGCCAGGTCAGCGGCACGGTGGATATCACCGGCGCCAATCCCAGCCAGGCGGTGTTCTATTACCGCAGGGCGGCCCAGCCCGCCGACGTCGCTGTGGTATGCCTGGACGCCGATACCAACCAGGTGCTGAGCAGCACCGTTCAAACCTGCGCTCCCGGCCCCTTCGCCATCCAGGCCCCCGCCGTGGAGGGCTATGACCTGGTGGGCGAAAGCCAGGCGCTGGGCGAGGTGACCGCGGCCGGCGCCAATCCCGCCCAGGCGCAGTTTTTCTACCGCGCCCATGTCAATAACGCCGTGGTCACGGTGCGCTGCGTGGATGAAAACGGCACCGTGTTTGAAACCTATTCCCGGGAATGCGGCCCCGGCGCCACCCTGATTGAGGCCGAGGCCCGGGCGGGCTATGATTTTGCCCCGGGCACGCCGGCCCAGGTCACGGTCACCGTCACCGCCGCGGGCGCCGATATGCCCGAAATCACCTTCTATTATGTCCGCAAGATCAGCGATGTGTTTGTCCCCCTGTTTTTCAGGGATGCCAGCGGCGCGGACATCGCCCCTGCCAGCCAGCAGATCTGCTACGCGGGGGAAAACGATATCCCGGCGCCCCCCATGGAAGGCTATACCGTTAGCCCGGCCAGCATCCATGTTACCGTAACGGCCGATGGCGCCGCGCCCGCCGAGCTGGTATTCGTATATACGCCCATCGTGACCGAGGCGCCGGCTACCGATACGCCTGTACCGGCCACCGAAACGCCCCTACCCGCCACCGATACACCCGTACCGGCTACCGATACCCCCGTGCCGGCCACCGATACGCCTGTACCGGCCACCGATACGCCTGTGCCGGCCACCGATACGCCTGTACCCGCCACCGGCACCCCGGCCCCCGTCCTCACCGAGCTTTTCCTGCCGGTGACCTATGTGGATAACTGGGGCAACCTGCTGGCGCAGACCCAAGTGACCGTGCTGCCCGGCGATAACTACATCCAGCCCGACGCGGACCGGGTCTCCTCGGCCTATACCCTGCGCGGGGAGGAAACGGTGCGCGTCACGGTGGGCGGCGACGGCGTATGCGTGCCGCCCAGCGTCACATTCTATTACATTGCGCCCGTGGACGTGAACGTATACTACCTGGACTTCAGCGACGCCCCGGTGGCCGACGCCCAGGTGATCCGCTGCGTGGCCGGCATCAACCCCATTGACAGCAATCCTCAAAACCTGCTGGAAAATTATATTCTGGCTGACGACGGCCGCAAGTATGTAAACGTGGACGAAAACGGCGCCGATGTGCAGGAGGTCGTTTTCCGCTACGGGCGGCAGGTTGAAAATCCCATGGGCCCCACCGATACGCCCGAACCCCGCCTGGCGCTGGTGACCGTCAATTACCGTACCACCACCGGCGATACGCCCTTCTATGTGGATACCACCGTTAAATGCTTTACCGGAGAAAACACCGTAACGGCCAACAGCGCCTATGTGCCCGAGGGCTACCGGCTGGAAAGCCCGGAAAGCGTCACCGTTACGGTGGATGAAGACGGCGCGGCCCATCCCGCCGTGGTGGAATTTGTATACAACGTCAGCGATATGACCCGCAGCATCATGGTATATTACCGGGATGAAGCCGGGACCGATCTGTCCGCTCCCCAGGGCGTCGTCGTGGGCGTGGGCGACCGCGTCGTGACCGCCGATCCGGCCCAGATACCCGCGGGCTGGCAGATATCGGGAGAGGCCAGCCAGTCGGTGCGCCTGGAGACAGACGGCACGCTGAAGCCCGAATACCTGGTGTTCACCCTGGCCACCGTGCCGCCCACCCAGCCCCCCACCGCCGAACCCCGGCCCACCGTGGCGCCGGTGGATTACACGGTGTACGATATGGACGCTTACTGCTATCCCAAAAACGACGGCACGCCGCTGCGCGCCTTCCCCTCGGATGACGGCAGCCCCATCGGCAGCGCCGATCGGGCCGATCTGACCCATATCGAGGGCTATGTGGTGAACAGCCTGGACGAAACCTGGTACATCGTTACCGTGGGCGACCAGACCGGCTACATGCGCGACAGCCAGGTGCGCGTGCTGTCCCAGGAGGATATGAACGCCTTGTTTGGCACGCCCGTGCCTGTCACTCCCTCCCCTGTGCCAGAAACGCCCATCCCCGACGGCGCGTTTATTGACCGCTGGGGCACCCTGAACACCGAAAACGTCAATTTCCGGGCCGAGGCGTCCACTCAGAGCAAGTCCCTGAACAAGTACGGCCGGAACAAGAAGATTTTCGTATATGATTCCGTGACCATGAACGGTGATCAATGGTACCGCGGCAACATCGCAGGCAAGGATGGCTATATGATGGCCCGGTATATCGATCTGATGTCGGGCGCTGAGTCCGCGGCCTATCAGGCGGCGCTGGAATCGCCCATGCCTGTGCGCACCGAAGCGCCCACCCCCGAGCCCCCCACGCCCTCTCCCGTGCCCGAAACGCCCGAGCCCAAGCCTACGGAGGCGCCCTCTCCCAGCCCCGCGCCCTATTCGGGTTACGCGCTGACCACCCGCACGGTGGACCTGCGCACCGGCGTTACGGTGAGCGATACCACGCTGTCCACCCTGCCCTCGGATACCCTGCTGTACGTGTACGGCCAGGCGTATGTGAACGGGGTGGGCTGGAACAGCGCGGAGCAGCTGTCCACCCATACCAGCGGCTATGTGCAGGACGACGCCCTGCGTCGCATTTCGGCTGAGGAGGCCGCGCCGTACCTGGCCGCGCTGACCCGGACCGAATCCCCCGCGCCGCCCACCATCAAGCCCGATCCCTATACCGGCTATGCCGTCGCCAACGGCAGCAACGTTATGATCCGCAATTATGCCGATGAAAAGGCCGAGATCGCCGCCGTGCTGGACCAGGGCGATGTGGTCTGGGTCATGAGCCAGGAATATGTGGCCGGTTCGCCCTACTACTGGGAAGTGGTGCAGTTTGGCAAGGTATACGGCTATGTGCGCTCCGACCAGCTGCGCATGATGGAGCCCGCCGAGCGCGCGCTCTATGAGCAAAGCCTGCGCACGCCGATGCCCACCGTCCAGTATATCGTTACCGTGCCGCCGGTGTCCCAGAGCAGCATGTCCAGCTACGGCTATGTGACCACCAACAATGTGCGCCTGCGCAGCGGCCCCGGCACGGCCAGCACCCAGATCCGCATGATGGGCCAGTACGCCTTTGCGCTGGTGCTGGGCTCCGAAATGGTGGATAACCAGCTTTGGTACCATATCAACCAGGCAGGAACCGAAGGCTATGTGATGTCCGATTACTTCAAGGTGCTCAGCCTGGGCGAGCTCAGCGAGTTCCTCACCAGCGACGAATACAGGCAGTCGGCGGCCAACGCGGCCAGCGCCGGCGGCAGTACCGGCGCTTCCCAGGCTGCCGCCAGCGGCAGCATCACGTCGGTGGAGGATTTCAATACCGGCGTATGGCAGAATCCCGCCCTGGTGAACGTGACCTACGAACCCTTCAGCAACATCATTGCCAGCCCCACGCCCGATGTGGAGCAGGCGGCCACCGCCACCCCAGCGCCCACCGGCACGCCCCAGGCCAGCGAAACGCCCGTACCCCTGGCCACCGCGGGACTTACCCAGTTCACCACGCCCGCGCCCAATGCCAGGAGCT
>JAFUGB010000374.1 GCA_017469605.1 Clostridia bacterium | reverse complement strand
ATTGCGCGCTGTATTTCCATTGTCCCCGGGCGGCGTCCCGCCGGATTCCGCCCTTCACGCCGGTACAATGGGTAATTTCCAATGGCCGCAGCCGCGTGACCACGCCCACATGATAATAGTCCCGCTGATCGCGGTGGCCCCGGTAGGCGGCAGGCAGGTCATAGCCGCTTTCGCCAGGCTCCCGGGCCTTGAATACCAGGTCGCCCAGGCGCAGCGGCTGGCCGGCCGCCAGGCCGCGAACCAGGCAGCGGGCGGTATAGTTGCTGCCGTGCGTCCAGGGCCAGCGGTTCCCGGCCAGACGCCACGCGCCGATCAGCAGGCCAATGCAGTCGCACCGCCCGCCGCTGCCGTCGCCGCCCTTTTTGTATTCCCTCACCCGAGCGGCGTTTTTATCGATCCAGGTTACAAGCTCCCCGGGGGTCATTTCGGCCTCCCTTAAAAATAAAACACGTTGATCATGTATGTTCCCACAGGCAGGCTGGAGCCGTAGGCGCATACGTTTTTATTGGCAATATGGATCACATGGGACACGCCCGTGGCGATATTCGTTATGCTGCCCCAAAACCGCATGCCGCCGTTATTGGCCACCGCGTGGATATAACCTGCGGGCAAAGTAAACAGCACCTCGTCCGCGTTTTTTTCGCTTGTAACCTTAAATAATCCGGTGATCCGGATCATACCGTTTTCATACTTGATGCATCTTACGCCGTAGGCGCTGCCGTTGGTGGCCGTGCCGTCCGTATAGGTGGGCGAAGCGTAGGAGCTTGTCCCCGCCGCGCGCCTGATCACGCTTTCTGCCATCGTTTCTGTTCCCCCTTATCCTTTCCTTTTCCCTTACGATGTCACGGTAACATCCGCCGGATCGCTGACCGCGGTGTTGCCCGCGGCGTCCGTTACCACGCAGCGGTATTGCCCGCCGTTGTGCGCTGTGTGGATGGTAACGTACATTGTCGGCCGCTGGGCGTTGATGCCCGCGCTGTTGCCGAAATCTGTGCCGGAGGCCGACTTCCACTGCCACTGATAGGTCAGCCCCACGCCGGTGGCCGCCACATCAAAATGCACCGTTGTGCCATCGGCCACGGAAACGGCCTGCGGCTGCGACAGGAGCCGCAGATTTCCCGGCCGTCCAAGCACAAGCCGCACATCGCTTTCGCCGGATATGCCGCCCTCAAGCGTCACGCTGCCGTCCGCCGTGGTGGCGGTGATATTGCCCGTAAAGGCGCTGGGCGTGCCAAGGCTGGCTTCAAGCACCACCATGTCCGCCGTTATGGCCGCGTTGCTGACGGTCTGCGGCAGGCTGGATACCGTGCCGAAGTCCGCCACATAGATCGCCCGCTCCAGGCTCTGTCCATGCACAAACGCCTTTATTTTAATCCATACCAGCCCCAGGCCGGTCTCGTCCAGATACTTTTTCTCTCCCGCCATTTACGCCGCCTCCGGTTCATATTGTTTTCTTTTCATGCCTGTCTCCTTATTCGCAAATCTCTTCGATGTCGCCCTCCGCCAGCGCCTGTACAAGCGGGGCGGATGGCTGGAAGGCCCCGTCACACCAGGCGTACAGCGTACCGCTGGTGCGAAAGGCGATCTGATAGGTGGAATACATGATGCCGATGGGCAAATAATGCTTTCCGTCAGGCTCCGATGGCACAGCCGTGGTGATGGGCGTGCTGTCCGCCGTGAACACGCGCCCGCTCACCGTGCCCACAATATAGGCCATGGCGTACTGCTTTCCTGTCCATGTGCCCGCGTTATTATTCCTGAGCGTACATCCCGGAAACGCCTCAAACGCGTTTGTAAAGGCGGCTTTGGCGTTCACATTGCCGTTCCCCCACAGCACCGGATAGTCCAGCAGAAAGCTTGTGCCGCCCAGCAGGGTCTGGTAGCCGCTGTCCACCCGCACAATCACGCTGCTGCCCACAATGGCGTAGCTTTTTCCCGCCGCGTTTGCCGAAGCGGAATACAGGGAATTGTTGTGCTGCAAGCGGTCATAGTTGTTGTTATTGTTTGTGGCGTTCTGCCCGTTGGCGGAAACGTTTGCTTCGGTCAGTCCGGTATAATTGACGCTGCCCGTTCCGGGCGCATTGGCATATTTCAGCGCCGTGTCCCACAGCGTCACCGCGCAGTTGGTTTCTGCCAGCAGCTCGGCCCGGACCGTCCGGGCATAGGACGCGTTGGCAGGATTGGCGGACGACCGCAGGCCAATGCCCAGCAGGTGCCCGTATCCGTTCGCGACGCCCGTCTGGGTAGCGCGATAGAGGTTCATATAATACACGCCAACAGCGCCGGTGTTCCGCGCCACAAGCGCATCATAAGACGCAAAGGTGCTGCCGTAGCCGCTGACTGTAACCTCCATGTTTTCAGCATAGGCGGCGGGCGCCGTCACGCACAGCCGCAGCCGCACCGTCCACAGGGCAGCGTAGCTGTCCGGAACGACCTTGGCAAAATAGAAAGAAGCGCCCGCCGCGTCATTGGCCGAGCCGTACAATCCGGTATAGGTCTGCGACGCCAACACCGGCGTCCTGATGTCGTACACCGTATCGTTTACGTTGATTCTGCTGATATAGGGCATCCTTCATCCTCCTTTCCCATGCCGCAGGAAGGAAAATCAGGATACCGTGATCGTGGCCTGGGTGCCGGTGAAGGTGGGCTGGCTCACCGAGCCGCTGGCCTTGCCGGTAACGGACACATCGCCCTCGGTTCCCGTAAAGTCCGGCTGGGATACGCTGCCCGCCGGGGT
>JAFUGB010000373.1 GCA_017469605.1 Clostridia bacterium | reverse complement strand
GGCGTTTCTCCCTGTGCGGCAGCGAAGCAAAACAAGCAGATGAAGCCAGCAAGGACGGCTGCGGAAAAACGCTTCATTGCCGTCTCCTCCTCCCCTTTAAAACCATAAAGAGCGGACAAGATCATTGCCCGCCCTCCTGTCAGAATATCTTATTCCGCATCTTCAACCGCCGGTTCAAAGTACATCACCATGACGGTTTCTTCATCAAACTGCTGGGTGATGGAAACCCAGCCGTTGTCGTTCAACTCCAGTGCCATGGAGCCGTCGCCAATGGCCAGCTTGCCGTCCTCGGTCAACGCGGTTTCACCCTCGATGGTATCCTCACCGGAAACGAGTATGAGCTTTCCGGCTTCCACCGTCAGCTTGCCTTCTGCGCCAAAGACAGCAGCAGGAAGCAGGGAGCCGCCGGCGCCGATGGTAGTCAGTGCCCATTCGCCCAGGAAAGCGTCCTCGCTCTCCGCTGCGATCACTTCGGGCAGAGCAGACGTCTCGGGAGCCTCCCGGCTGAAGATCAAATATGCTCCGCCGATATCAACCTTCAGCGTGCCGTCCTCCAGCAGGAAATCCTGAGGGCCGTCCTCCCCGTTGTTCAGGGTGATTCCGCCGTCGGCCAGCGTCCAGGTATCGGCTTCTTCCTCGGCTTCCTCGCCATACGAAGAAACAATCAGTGCGGTGCCGTCCTCGTTCAGTGTAATGGTCATTTCCATGCCCAGGGCGGAGGGCGGCAGTGTATCCTCGCCCATCTGAACTTCAGTCAGATACCAGTCGCCGATCACATCTGTTGCTTCCGTCAGGGCGGGGAGCATCATGCAGGCCATCATCACGGCCAGGATCAGAGATACGAGCTTCTTCATGGTTCTTCTTCTCCTTTTCTTTTTTATCATGAGGAGCGGTTTCTTTCCGCTCCTTGATACCGTTATCTTTTCCGACTTTTCTCCACCAGCTTTTTCAGTTCCGCTTCATCCTCGCCCTCCCGGATGCGCCGGGCGACAACCACGCGGCGATCCTCGTCCTTTTCCACGCAGGTCACCAGCACCAGCAGCTGATCGTCCGGCTGCATGTCGATGGTACAGGTGTGCACGGAAGCGGCGATCAGGGCGTCGATGGCCGCCTGGCGCTCGGGGATGGTGGCGGAGCGCAGGGCATAGAAATCCACATAGTTGCGCCCCCATTCCTCCGTGCTGACGCTTCCCACTGCGAAGATCACATAGCGGCCCGTTTCATACATCGTATCGAAGGTAATGAAGGGATCGTTGTGGTAAAAGGTGCCGTTTTCATAATTCCGCAAGCCGCCAAACATGGCCCCGCTTTTCATGTTGTGGCCGTAGATGGTATAGGTGTAGGGCCTTTGTTTCAAGCTGATGCCGCTGTCCAGGAACAGCGCGCCATTGACGTTGCTGTTGCCCATGGCGTCATGATCCAGGTAATATACATTGTCTCGCTGCACCACCGCTTCATCCAGCATCTTCCCCATGGACAGCCAGCCCACGATGTATTTACTTTCCTTCCGCAGCGCCTTGAAGCGGCTGCTGATTTGCAGCTTGGGATTTTGCGGGTAAGGCATGGCTGCCAGGCTGGGGATAGGCGACTGCGTAGGCGCAGGCGACGGGGTAGGCGCTTCTGTTTCAATGGGTGTAGGAACAGAAGTGGGCAGGAGGGTAGGGTTCGGCGTTACAGGGATCGGCGTCTCCGTAGGGGCGTCATAGTAGATGGTCTGGAGCCTATTGGCAGTCTGGCGGGAAGATAGTAGATCAATACCATAGCCGATGAGCTTCACCAGCCCGAAAGCCACCACGATTAGGCCCAGGAGCGCCGCCAGCAGCCGCCCTCCTCGCAAACGCCTGTGATGCTTGCTGCGTCGGTGCCGTCTTGAAGGACCCTGCTGTGGCTGCCAATGCTGCATTCCGATCCCCCTGACACAATGGGGCACACCAGCACATCCCGATATGCCCCGTATGATGATTTGAATTATCGATGCGTTTTCCTGCGCTTGCCTGTATAGGCCACAGCGGAAATGGTGGTCAGGCCCAGCAGCACACAGCCCAGCCACAAGAGCAGGTTGGCGTTATCGCCGGTCTTGGGCACCTTGTAATTGATAATGGTGCCGCCATTGTAGCAGCGATCCG
>JAFUGB010000372.1 GCA_017469605.1 Clostridia bacterium | reverse complement strand
AGCCCTGGGGCAAGGAACAGCTGGAATGTGCTGTGAAAGTATTGGGCGCGGATCACATCCTGTTTGGAACCAGCTATCCCGTGCGGCCCGTGTGGCTGCTGGAGGGCGCGGATTTCGTGCGCGGGCTGGATATTTCCGAGGAAGAAAAAGAATTGATCCTGCACGGCAACGCCGAAAGGCTGTATCACCTGTAAAGCGAGGGAATGATCATGCCCCGGTTCATCACCAACACAAAATGGTACGGCTGGAGCGCCCCGGAAGCGGAGCTCCGGCAAACCCAAAAGCGGGTTGTGCTTCTGGTTAAGATCAATTGGGTCATCTCCATCGCCTGCGGTCTGATCCCCACCGGCGTGACGCGGCACAACTGGGTGTCCTTTGCCGCCACGGCAGCGCTGGTGGCCCTGGCCGCGGAAGTCATCGGGGTGATCCGGTTTTACCGGGCCAAGGAGCACATGTACCAGCGGGAATTTGAAGCCATCGACCACTTCATCCGCCTGCCCTGCCTGCTGCACATGCTGCTGGCGCTGGTGGCGGTGATCGCGGCCATCGTGTCCTGCATCCAGAAATGGACGGGCTGGCTGGACGCGCTGCTTCTCGTTCTCCTATTTGGAACAGGCGTGTGCTCCTTCCTCGTTTACAGGCTGTACCGGGCGCTGCCCACCTTTGAAATGAAGCAGCCGGAATGACGGCTCCCGCCTTACTGCCGATTGCCCAGCGCCCCGCCATCCGGCGGACATCACAGCATGAAACACGCGATTCCTTTCGCTGATATGATGCGGCAGGGCGCGCGTGTTTTTTTAGGAGAAACATCTATGGCGCAAGCCAAGCAGAACAGGCTGGGCGCCATGCCCGTTTACCCATTGCTCTTGGCCACGTTCTTTGCCGATACCATATAGGTGGACAGGCAGGAAAACGACCCTGTAAAAATGGATATATATAAAGAAAGGTTGGATGGAAGATGCGGCATGTGTATGGACAAAACCCCAACGCGGCAGCCGATCCCCGGTGCGTGATCCAGGGGGAACATTACCGCTTTTCTGTGCTGGACGCGCGTGTGCTTCGGATGGAGTATTCGCAGACAGCTTCTTTCGTGGATCAGGAAACGCAAATCGTGCTCAACCGCCATTTCCCCGTGCCTGAATTTACCGTCAACGACACCAAGGATAAGCTGGAAATCAAAACGCAGTTCTTGATCCTGACGTATGATAAAAAGCCCTTCTCCGGCAATGGACTGACCGTGCAGGTGATCGGCAATCCTTATTTAAGGAAAACCGGCATCTGGTTCTATGGAGATGAAGCGTTCCTGCGGGAAGGCAATTTATTGGGTACTGCCCCCACGCTGGACAATGCGGTGGGCGATACGGTCTATCGGGATTCTATGGATGACGCTCAAATTTGGGGCGAGCCGGACCACAAGATCGAATTGTGCTATGGGCTTCTTTCCAAGAATGGGTTTTCCGTGATTGACGACAGCAAGTCGCTGGTATTCTGCGAGGATGGATGGGTCAAGCCCGCCGAAGAAGGCCGGGTGGACCTGTACTTTATGGCCTTTGGCCGGGATTATTTGGGCTGCCTGGATTTCTTCTATCAGCTGTCCGGCAAAACGCCCATGATTCCCCGGTATGCGCTCGGCAACTGGTGGAGCCGCTTTTACCGCTATACGCAGCAAGAGTATATGGCGCTCATGGATCGGTTCCGGGATGAAAATATCCCCATCTCCGTAGGAATCCAGGATATGGATTGGCACTTGGTGGATATTGACCCCAAATACGGAAAGGGCTGGACAGGCTATACATGGAACAAGGCCTTTTTCCCCGATCCCGCCGCCATGATGAAAGCGCTTCACGACCGGGGCATGCACGTGTCCCTCAATGTGCATCCTGCCGACGGCGTGCGCGCCCATGAGGAAATGTATCCCGAAATGGCACGGGAGCTGGGCGTGGACGCGGAGCATGAAATCCCCATCGCCTTTGATGTGACGGACCGAAAATTCATGGATGCCTATTTCAAATTCCTGCATCATCCCAACGAGGAAATCGGCGTGGATTTCTGGTGGCTGGATTGGCAGCAGGGTTCCAATACCCGTATTCCTGGTTATGATCCGCTGTGGATGCTGAACCATTATCATTATCTGGATAATGGGCGGACAGGCAAGCGGCCCATGGATTTTTCCCGTTTTGCAGGGCTGGGCAGCCAGCGTTATCCCATTGGCTTCTCCGGCAGCAGCTATATCACCTGGGAATCGCTGGATTACCAGCCCTACTTTACCGCCAACGCTTCCAATGTGGGCTATGGCTGGTGGAGCCACGATATTGGCGGCCATCGGCAGGGGTACAGGGAAGATGAGCTGACCACCCGCTGGGTGCAGTTTGGCGT
>JAFUGB010000371.1 GCA_017469605.1 Clostridia bacterium | reverse complement strand
TATGGCCCAGCCTGGCCGCCAGCACGGTTTCCACACTGGCGGGCATCCTGCTGTGCAGGCTCCTGGAAGGGAAAAAACCATGATCGCGTGGATTTTACTGGGAGCGGCCTTCGTTGGATACCTTCGCGGGGTTGACCTGTTTGAAGCTTTCTCCCGGGGCGCTGAAGCGGCCTTGAAAAGCGCTGTACGGATTATTCCCTATCTGGCGGCTACTTTTACGGCGCTGCGGGTGATGGAGCAAAGCGGGCTGCTGGAGGTGCTCTGCGGCGTGATTGAACCCGCCACGGAATTGCTGGGCCTGCCGCAGGGGGCGGCGCCGCTGGTGCTTCTCCGGCCGCTGTCCGGCTCCGCTTCCCTGGCGCTGCTGGGGGATATCCTGAATCAATACGGCCCCGACAGCCGCACCGGCCTGGTGGCCAGCGCCATGATGGGATCGGGGGAAACGGTACTGTATACCTGTGCCGTGTATCTGTCCGCGGCGGGGATCCATAAAAGCCGGTATATCATCCCGGTTTCGCTGGTTGGCTGGTTGGCGGGCTGCGTGACGGCGGGGCTTTTTTTTCGCTGAGCTGCGCTTGACATGCGGTGCGGCGGGCGTATAATATGAATTGTTAATTTTGATTACCGGGAGAAAGCGTATGTACCGATATACCGTAACTGTGCCGCAGCATGCGCCGCGGGCGACCCTGGCGGTTTATGTGCGGCATGCTTTTTCCTTGCTGCCGGAAAGCGCGCTGCGCAGCGCGTTTTTGGCCCGGGATGTAAAAATGAACGGCGTGCGCTGCAATGGGGAAACCATGGTGCGGCCGGGAGCCGAGATAACGATATTTACGCCCTGCCGCGCCGAGCTTCCGGTGATCTTTGAAAATGAGCGGCTGCTTGCCATCGACAAGCCGGCGGGGATCAGCTGCGATGCCGATGCCTACGGCAGTATCACGGTATTGGACTGGGCGCGGATGCATGCGGCCGGCGCCTATGAACCGCGAATGTGCCATCGTCTGGACAACAGGACCAGCGGGCTGACGGTGCTGGCCAAGGACGATCAAACGGAGCGCGCGCTTCTGAACATGTTCGCCAGCCATGCGGGAAACAAAACCTACGCATGTCTGGTGCGCGGCACGCCCGAACCTGCCCGGGCGAGGCGTGTCGCCTGGCTTCGAAAAGATGCCCGGCGCGCCCGGGTACAAATATTGCAGCGGGAGGCCGCGGGGGCCAAACCCATTGAAACGGTGTACCAGGTAATGCGTTCCGGGCCGGTTTCGCTGCTGCGGGTCACGCTGCTGACGGGTCGTACCCACCAGATCAGGGCCCATATGGCGGCTTTGGGCCATCCGGTGCTGGGGGATGATCAATATGGGGACCGGGAGTTTAACCGAAAATGGGGAAACGGCGCGCTGATGCTTAGGTCGGTGGAATTGACGCTCCAAACCCAGGGCGAAATTCTGGATATCGATGGGATTACATTGCGGGTTCCAAATGGATTGGACAAGGTTCTTGATAATATTGTACAAAAGTCCAAAATAAACACGGAAGAGGAAAAACGTGAAAAACGTGAAAAACGATATCATTCGCCTGATCGCTTCCGATATTGACGGAACGCTGCTGCGCAGTGACGGAACGGTGAGCGATTATACCGTACAGGTGATCCATAAAGCGCAGGAGCAGGGGATTCTGTTTACCGTATGCAGCGGCCGGTTTCCCGAGCACGCCCACACGCTGCTGAAAAATTACGGCATTTTTTGCCCGGTGTGCGGCAATAACGGCGTAACGCTGTGGGATGCCGCCACAGATACCTTTTTGATGGATCACCTGATCAGCCGGGACGCCATTGGCTCCATCTGGCAGGCGGCCGAAAAGCTGCGCCTTTCCTATATTGTTTTCGGAAGGAAATTTGTGATCGCCAGCGACGCGGAAGCGAATAGAATTGCCCGGGGCAGGTTTACCGAGCGCCTTATGGAGGATTATGGCGTCCATTATTATCTGGGAAAAACGGCCGTGCAGGATGCGCTGGACAGGCCCATCAATAAATTCTATTTTTACAATCTTTCATATGCCGAGCGGGCCGCGCTGAACGCAATACCGGGGGTTACGGTCACCTCCTCCGGCTTTGGCAACGCCGAAATCATCCCGCTGGGGTGCAGCAAGGCAAACGGCGTTGAGGAGATGGCAAAGCTGCATGGGTTCACGTTGGACCAGACCATGGCCATCGGGGATTACGATAATGATGTGCCCATGCTTACCGCAGCAGGCTTGGGCGTAGCCATGGGCAACGCCGCCGATTCCGTGAAGGCCAGGGTGCGGTATGTGACCGATACAAATGATCAGGACGGCATGGCCAAGGCTGTTGAAAAATACGTTTTATAATATT
>JAFUGB010000370.1 GCA_017469605.1 Clostridia bacterium | reverse complement strand
TGGCGAACATATCGCCGTTGCCGAAGGCCAGTGCCGCCTTGGACAGCGGCGTGCTCAGCAGGAACATCACCAGCGCGGAAAACAGACCGCCGATGGCGGACGCGAGCAGCGCCACGCCCAGGGCCTTGCCGGCTTCGCCGCGCTGGGCCATGGGATAACCGTCAAAGGTGGTGGGGGCCGACGAGGGCACGCCCGGGATCTTGAACAGGATGGCCGTAATGGAGCCGCCGGTGATGGACGAGCAATAAATGGCCGTCAGGAACACGATGGCGGGCACCGGGCCCATGGTGTATGTAAAGGTGAGACCCAGGGCCACGGCCATGGTGGCCGAAACGCCGGGCAGGGCGCCAAAGATGGTGCCCAGGACGATGGCCACAACGACCATCAGGAACATGGTACCTCCGCCCCAGACCGCGCTAAGGCCGGAAACAAACATTTGACCCAAACTCATGTTTTATATCCTCCTTAGAACAGATTTTCCAGGAACAGGGAGAAGGAGCGCAGGAAGGGGACGGTGCCGCGGGGCAGGTTGACGTTCAGCAGCCCGCTGAACACGATGTGGAACACAATGCCCAGCACCGCGGCGATGATCAGCAGTCGCCACCATTTCTTTTCGCCCAGCAGCATGCCGTAGCAGAACATCAGCAGCGCGGCAGTCACCACGAAGCCCAGGGGCTCCAGGATGAAGGAGGCCACGACCAGGATCACCATGCCGATGAACATTTTGGACTTGAGGAAGGCAACGCTGTTTTTGCCGAAGGCGGCAAAGGTGAACTCGGGATTTCCCTTGTTCTCTTTGATGATTTTGTAAATGTTCACCGCGATGCATACCAGCAGCAGGATGATGATGACCTTGGGCCAGACGCTTGGATACAGCACGTTGGGATTTTTCAGGTACGCCTTGGGTACCTTGGCCTCCAGCACGTGTGTGAAGTAACTGTACCCCAGGAACACGAACAGGAGGATATTGCAGATCAGTTCAAACAAAGGATGTCAGCTCCTTTTATTTTTCAGCTTATCTTGGATGAAGTACCGAAACCGGGGAAGAGGAAGCTCTTCCCCGGCCAGGCTTATGCGTTTTTAAGAATTACTTCAGATCGTCGTAATCCTTTTCCAGGGTCTCCTGCTCGAACATGTAGTCGCGCAGGTCCTTGTACTCGCTCAGGCAGAAGGCCTGCAGCTCTTCGCCGGGGGCGGGAACGGTGCGCTGATCATAAGCGGCGTTCTTCAGGAATTCCTGCCAGGTGGCGTCTTCACGGCACTCTTCGATGGCGGCAATCAGGGCGTCAATGGCGCCCTGCGGGGTGCCCTTCTTGGCAAAGATGGCGCGCCAGGGACCGGCATAGCTGTCGATGCCAAGCTCGGCGGTGCACTCGCAGTCGGGAGCGATGTCAATGCGATGCTCGCAGAAGATCAGCAGCGGGATGATATCGCCGGACTCGATCAGGCCGCTCATGTCGTCGTAGCCGCCCACGGCCAGGTCCACATGGCCGCCGGCCATGTCGCTGTTTATGGCGGAGCCGTCGTCATAAGTCACGGGGTTCAGGGCCAGGCCGTCGGTGGCGATCTCGAAGCACATGCCGTCAACGCCGGTGGCGGTCAGCATGGCCACGGACACTTCGTAGGGATGGGCGGCGGCATACTCCTTCAGCTCGGAGAAGTTGGTGATGCCATACTTTTCCATCTGGTTCTTGGAGGCGGCCAGCATGTTGATGGAGTGCACCAGGATGTCTTCGCATTCGAACTCATCCTTGAAGTTGAAGTCCATGTTGTCCAGCATGTCCTGGATGTACAGGGACTGGGTGCCCAGCAGGAAGGTGTAGCCATCCGCGGGCTCTTTGTAGGCGAAGGTAGCGCCGGTCACGCCGCTGCCGCCGGTCTCATTGCGGACGTCAACGGGCACGCCCAGCTTGTTCTGCAGCAGTGTAGCCATGGGACGGATGGTGCCGTCAGCGCCGCCGCCCAGGCCCCAGGGGCAAACGATGGTGATGCCGCGCTCAAACTTCCAGTCTTCGGCGGAAGCCACGGCGCAGATGCCCAGAACCATGATCAGGGTCAGGAACAAAGCAACGATTTTCTTCATGGGGTTTTTCCTCCTGAATAAATATTTCTCAAGCAGACGGGCCTTGGCGTCATCGAAGCGCACCGCCTGCCTAAGGAGCAAAAGGATAATGGGGTTCATGTCGTTTCTGAGAAATAAACATCGAAGGATTGCCTAAACCAATAATAAGGGTTTTCCGCCAAAAGTTCAAATACATTTATTTCTATACTTTCCATAATTGAAAACTTATATATCGCAGCGCTGCGTCTGCGCAAAATCCAAAGCAGCCGCGCCCGGACGGCCTGGCTTTTCAATATTGAATATCCCGCATATTCATGCTATAATCATTGCGTTATGCGTTGCGAAGGAGGATGGAAATGCTTGCCAGGCTGAAAGCGATGTTCACGCCCCGGGATATGAGCCAGGGAACGCCCTGGAAGCGCATCGCGGAGTTTGCTTTTCCCATGCTGATCGGCAATTTTGCCCAGCAGCTGTATAATACGGTGGATGCCGTGGTGATCGGAAACAGCCGATGGGGCTACAACGCCCTGGGCGCGGTGGGCAACGCCATGCCGGTGCTGAACCTGCTGCTGGCGCTGTTTGTGGGGATTTCCACCGGCGCGGGCATCCTGGTGGCGCAGTTTTTCGGCGCCCGGGATGAAAAGGGCCTGAGCAAGACCATTGGCAACTGCATCACGGTGACCGCCATTGCCAGCGTGATCATCATGATCATCGGCCCCATGATCACAGGCCCGCTGCTGCGGGCGGTGGGCACGCTGCCCAGCATGTATGACGGCTGCCGGGACTACCTGAATATTTATTTCATCGGCATTGCCGGATTCTTTTATTACAATATCCTGGCCGGCGTGCTCCGGGGCCTGGGGGATTCGCTGTCGGCGCTGGGCTTTTTGCTGCTGACCTCGGCGCTGAACGTGGCGCTGGACCTGGCCTTTGTGGATAAAATGGGGGTAGCGGGCGTGGCGCTGGCCACCGTGCTGGCCCAGTTCGTATCGGCGGTGCTGTGCCTGTTCAAGCTTCTGAGGCTTAAAAGGCTGTTTACCCTGAAGCTTCGCGATTTGAAGCCTGACGGCCATTACCTGAAATGGATCGTCCGCCTGGGCGTGCCCAGCGGCCTCAACCAAGCGCTGTTTTCCTGTGCCATGATGGTGGTGCAGCGGCTGATCAACAGCTTTGGGGACGAGATGTTCATTGCCTGCAATGTAATGGTAATGCGGGTGGACGGCTATGCCATGCTGCCCAATTTCAGCTTCGGCCAGGCCATGAGCACCTATGCCGGGCAGAACCTGGGCGCCCGCAAGCTGGACCGGCTGGGCATCGGCACCAGACAGGGATTGATCATGTCGCTGATCACCGCCCTGGTGCTCACGCCGCTGGTGCTGCTGTTTGGCCCCAACCTGATGCGGCTTTTCACGCCCGAGCAGGCGCTCATCGATCTTTCCATGGGCATGATGTATATCCTGGCCGTGGGCTATGTGGCCATGGCGGTTACCCAGGTGCTGGCCGGCGTGATGCGCGGGGCGGGCGATACCATGACCCCCATGTGGATCACCCTGGCCACCACCATCGGCCTGCGCCTGCCGTTGGCCTATGGCTTGGTGGCGCTGACCCGGAACATGGGCGGCACGCTTATCACCCAGCAGCGCATGGTGTTCCTTTCCCTGCTGATTAGCTGGCTCACCGGTATGGTTGTCACCACCATTCTGTATAAGCGCGGTATCTGGCGCAAAAAGCAGGTGGAGCCGCTGGAGCGGGAGATGAAATCCGCAAAGGATTAAAAAACGCAAAGAAAAAGGTCCCTTGCCGTGGGCGGGGGACCTTTAGGGCATCGACAAAGTCGATGCCCCCGAAGAAAATGAAGAACCATTTTCTTCGGAACGCAAATTTTCTTGTGCGCTTAACAGCGCACGGCCAGAAAATTTGAGCGGAATGAAAAATTCCTCCCGGTCGGCAAGCGGACCTCCGGAATTTTTCTCCTCGCGA
>JAFUGB010000369.1 GCA_017469605.1 Clostridia bacterium | reverse complement strand
CTGACAGACTACCGGGCAGGAAAAATCACCCGTCGGGAGCTTCAGGAACAATCTCAAATATGCGAGGCAACTTTTTTCAACTGGTGTAAAAAGTTGGGGAAAAACGATCACGCTAATAAAAGCGTACATTTATAGATTATGGCTTAGGTAAATAAAAACGCGGAATTTTGAATATTTTCACAGATTAACAGTGAAAATCTTTTCTAATTTCGTAACATAATCAGGCTTCCGATTTGAAATTCTTTTCAAAATTGGAGGCTTTTTTTAATTTTAGCGACAATCAGAAGCGTCAATTTGCTTCAATAAGAAATCTACGCTTTTATTAGCGTGATCGTTTTTCCTCAACTTTTTACACCAGTTGAAAAAAGTTGCCTCGCATATTTGATATTGTTCCTGAAGCTCCCGACGGGTGATTTTTCCTGCCCGGTAGTCTTTCAGCTGCCGATGAAATTCCGCCGGCGGATTTCTGGGCGGTCTTCCAAACTGCACGCCCCGGGCCTTGGCTGCCGCAATTCCCTCAGCCTGTCGCTTTTTGATATGATCCCGTTCTGTCTGTGCAACAAAGCTGAGTATCTGCAGCGTCAGGTCGGCTATGAATGTTCCCATCAGGTCCTTTCCCTTCCGGGTATCCAGCAGTGGCATATCCAGTACGCTGATTTCAATGCCGATATCCTTGGTGAGAATACGCCACTGTTGCTGGATTTCTTCATAATTTCGCCCCAGCCGGTCGATGCTGGCCACGTACAGCAGATCTCCTTTTTTCAGCCTGCTGACCATCTCCCGATATTTGGGACGTTCAAAATCCTTTCCGCTTTGTTTGTCCACAAAGATGACCATCTGCTCCTCGGCCAGCTCCTGCATGGCAATCAGCTGCCGGTGTTCATTCTGGTCCTGTGTAGACACACGCACGTAGCCATAGATACACATGAATATCACGCTCCTGCCTATTAAGATGAGCGGCTGCCAGTTCCGCGCACAGGAGAATCATATCCAAGCAAAAAGAAAATAATATATCTTTAACACACATCCGGACTCTCCGGATGGCGGTTATTTTTTCGGAGTAAGAGGGGGTATTTTTATGCTTACGGCTCAAAATGCATAAATATACCGCCCAAATTCACCTTTAAAACGTCATTCACTGCGGCGGCGCGGGTCATGGCGCCCATCACAAAACCGCGCGCGCCGGCAGCATCGTCCGCAGCCGCAGCCTTCGCCGGGAACACGGCAAGGACGCCTGTTCCCGGAATCCCACTGAAGGGATCTCCATCGGTAAAGCGCTCAGACTCAGAGAATTGGCGGCTGATACAGCGCGTCTGCCCGCACGCCGCAAACGCATCCGCCGGTTTTCAGCGGCGTGTATCAGACCACCAACTCCAACTGCTGGCAATAGCTGAGGTCGCTGTTGGATATTCCCTTGGCAGTTTCGGGGATAACCGCGCTGCGATGCGGCAGCCAACCAGACCGGTTGGTCAACCCTTTGGTATCGGCATTTTGCATTGCGGCAAGAAGCGCCCTTGAATAACTCGCCGCCAATGCCGCGCCGATTGGCGCTGTCTACCATTCGGTTCTCCCCCGCCAAGGCCGCACAGAACAACGCCAATACGGCAATAAGCCAAAATGAATGCAAGCTTTTTCACACTGTCCCGCCCGTAAAACAACCCAAAAATATATTACTATAAAATGCCAAATATTACAATAATTTATACATAAAAAAAGCCCCCGAAGGGGCTTCAGGTCATCAACAAACCCAGCGTCGTGAACTTGGAATGCATGAAGGGGCCGCGGCCCCTTCATTTTTCATCCGCAGGCGACGGCGTGTACGCTGCCGAGGAGAAAATTTTGTAGCGGAGCTTGCCCCCGCAAAACAAATTTTCATTCCCATCAAATTTTACGGCCGTGATGCGAAGCATCACAGTAAAATTTGCAATCCGAAGAAAATGAAATGCCATTTTCTTCGGGGGCATCGACTTTGTCGATGCCCAGAAGCCCCCGAAGGGGCTTAAGGCAGTATATTGGCCGCAAAGCGCACAGCGCGTCAATCATCAACGCAGACATGCCAGTTGCCATAAGGATCCTTGATGGCGCCGGACTGGATGCCGGTCACGGTATCATACAGCTTCTGGCTCACCGGGCCGATGCCGCCATCTCCGATGACCATTACGTCGTCCACATAGCGCAGCTTGCCCACGGGGCTGATCACCGCGGCGGTACCGGTGCCAAAGCACTCCTCCAGCGCGCCGGTCTTCTGGGCTTCGATGAGCTCGTCCACGCTGATGCGGCGCTCCTCCACCTCATAGCCCCAATCGCGGCACAGGGTGATCACGCTGTTGCGGGTAATGCCGGGCAGGATGCTGCCGGAAAGCATGGGCGTGACGATTTTCCCGTTGATCTTAAAGAAAATGTTCATGGCGCCCACTTCTTCAATATATTTGCGCTCCACGCCGTCCAGCCACAGCACCTGGCTGAAGCCTTCGTCATGGGCCTTGACCTGGGCGATCAGGGAAGCGGCATAGTTGCCGCCAGTCTTTGCAAAGCCAATGCCCCCGCGCACAGCGCGCACATATTCATCCTCGATCCAGATGCCCACGGGATTCAGGCCGCTGGCATAGTACGCGCCCGAAGGCGACAGAATGATAATGAACAGGTAGGTTTTGCTGGGGGCTACACCCAGGAATTCATCGGTGGCGATGATGAAGGGGCGCACATACAGGCTGGTGCCGGGATCGGACGGGATCCATTCCTGGTCCACCGAAACCACGGCCTTGACGGCCTGCACGAAATCCTCCTCGGGAATGCGGGGAATGCACAGGCGGTCGTTGCTGGCATTGGCGCGCTTGGCATTCATATCGGGGCGGAACAGATACGCCCGGCCATCGGTGCCCTTATAGGCTTTCAAGCCTTCAAACATGGTCTGTCCATAGTGGAACACCATGGCGCTGGGCTCCAGCGGGATCTTCTGATAGGGCACGATGCGGGCATCATGCCAGCCCTGGCCTTCGGTGTAGTTCATCACAAACATATGATCGGTAAAAATCTTGCCAAACCCCAGCGGGGCGCCGGGTTCGGGCTTTTTGCGGGGATTGGCGGTACGCTCAATGCGGATGTTCAGCATATCTGTTTCCTCCTTGCGTTACTCCTGATAATCAATGCCCAGCCGCACAGCCTCTATGTTTTTTTCCAGCAGATCGGCATGGCGGGCAGAAACCACCTTTTTCATGGCGGCCGAGATCATATCCAGCGGGATCAATTGGGTTTTGGCAATCACATGGCCCATCAGGATCATATTGGCCAGCGTCTGATAGCCCTTTTCATTGGAAATCTGGGTAGCCGGGATGTAATAGGCGTTCACATCGGTGCGCCGTACCTTGCGCGTTACCAGCGAACTGTCCACAAAAATGCTGGCACCCGCAGGCGCTTCATCCTCATACTTATCCAGCGAGGGCAGGTTCATGGCGATCAGGATATCGGGACGGCCCACGATGGGCGAGCCCACCTGGGTATCGCTCAGGATCACCGAGCAGTTGGCCGTACCGCCGCGCATTTCAGGTCCATAGGAGGGCAGCCAGGAAACGTTCCGGCCCTGCAGCAGGCCGGCATAGGCCAGGAATTTGCCGGCAAACAGGATGCCCTGTCCGCCGAAACCGGCAATCAATACCTGCGTGGTGCTCATTTTGCCGCCTCCTCACTGAATTTGTCTTTATATACGCCCAACGGATAATAGGGGATCATGTTCTGATCCAGCCATTCCAGCGCGCCTTCCGGCGTTTTCCCCCAGTTGGTGGGACAGGTGGACAGCACTTCGATCAGCGAAAATCCCTTGCCCTCCACCTGGTTGCGGAAAGCCTTTTCGATGGCGCGCTTGGCATTGCGCACGTTTTTAACGTTATTGACCGCCACGCGCTCCACATAGCCGGTGCCGTCCAGCGTAGCCAGCAGCTCGCAGATGCGCACGGGATATCCCACCGTATTCACATCGCGGCCATATGGGCTGGTCTGTGTCACCTGGCCGGGCAGCGAGGTGGGGGCCATCTGGCCGCCGGTCATGCCGTAAATGGCGTTATTCACAAAGATAATGGTGATGTTTTCCCCGCGGGCAGCAGAGTGCACGGTCTCAGCGGTGCCGATGGAGGCCAAATCGCCGTCGCCCTGGTAGGTAAACACAATCTTGCTGGGATCGGCGCGCTTGACGCCGGTGGCCACAGCGGGCGCGCGGCCATGGGCAGCCTGCACCATATCGCAGTTAAAGTAATTATAGGCGAATACCGAACAGCCCACCGAGGCCACGCCAATGGTGCGGCCGGCGATATCCAGCGAATCAATGGCCTCAGCCACCAAACGATGGATAATGCCATGGGTGCATCCGGGGCAATAATGCAGCGGCGCGTTGGTCAGCGCCTTGGGCTTTTCAAATACCATCATGGCTTACTTTCCTCCTTCCGCGGCACGCTCGATGACAGACAGCACCTCATCGGGCGACGGGATCATGCCGCCGGTACGGCAGCACAGGCTGACCGGGCGTTTGCATTCAATGGCCAGACGCACGTCCTCGATCATCTGGCCCATATTGAGCTCCACAGATACAAACGCCTTGCACTGATCCGCGGCTGCCTTCAGGGCTTTCTCCGGGAAGGGCCACAGGGTGATGGGGCGAAGCATGCCGGCCCTGATGCCCTTGGCCCGGGCGGCGTCCACCGCGTTCTGGCTGACGCGGGCGGCAATACCAAAGGCCACCACGCAGATTTCAGCGTCCTCCATGCGGTAGCTTTCGCTCATCTGCTCGTTTTCCCGAACAATATCATAGCGCTTGAAACGATCCTCGTTCCATTTTTCCAGCTCCTGGGGCTCCAATGCCAGCGAATTGATGATATTGGGCCTGCGCTTGCCTTCGGTACCGGTAAGTGCCCAGGGCTTTGCGGCGCTTTCGCCGGCGCGTTCTGAAAGCTCCACAGGCTCCATCATCTGGCCCATGGTACCGTCGGCCAGCAGCATGCAGGGCATGCGGTACTTTTCGGCCAGGTCGAATCCCTTGAATACCAGATCGGCCATTTCCTGTACTGAGGAGGGCGCCAGCACCAGCAAATGATAATCGCCGTGTCCGCCGCCGCGGGTCGCCTGGAAATAATCGCTCTGGGAGGGCTGGATGCCGCCCAGGCCCGGGCCTCCGCGCTGCACGTTAACGATCAGCGCGGGCAGGTCGCAGCCCGCCATATAGCTGATGCCTTCGCTTTTCAGCGAGATCCCGGGGCTGGAGGAGGAGGTCATGGCACGCTTGCCCGCCGCCGCCGCGCCGATCACCATATTGATGGCGGCAATCTCGCTTTCAGCCTGCAGGAAGGTGCCGCCGATTTTGGGCATGCGGCGGCTCA
This sequence comes from Clostridia bacterium, assembly GCA_017469605.1. GTDB lineage: Bacteria > Bacillota > Clostridia > Christensenellales > Aristaeellaceae > SFMI01. The sequence goes on along the minus strand of JAFUGB010000369.1, from coordinate 4,880 downwards.
TATAAGCCGCTACCTCGGTCTGCGGCGTGATGGGATAGCCAAAGTAATGCCGGCAGCCCGCCATGATGGCGGCTTCGGCCAGGGCCTCATTGCCCTTCATCAGGATTTTTTCAGCCATATTGTTGTATCTCCCTCCTCACTTCTCCACGGTAATCACACAATCCGGGCACATGGTGGCGCAGAAAGCGCAGGCAATGCACTTGCTCTGATCGTCGATCTGTGCCGGATGGTGGCCCTTCTGATTGATCTCGTCCGTGCTCAGGGACAGGATCTTCTTGGGACAGGCCGCAATGCACAGGCCGCAGCCCTTGCAGAGGTCCTTTTCAAATGTTACCTTTGCCATACCTTTGTTCTCCTTCACCAAATGGTTTTTTGCAGCTCCATGGGGAATACCTCCCCGATATCACCGGGCAGCAGCGGTGCGATATCGCGCCTTGCCGCCGTAAAGCGCAGGGGCAGACCGGAAAAGCGCGTCAGCTCCTCCAGCACGGGACGTGCCGATACAATGGTTTCCGCCGTGGTTTCCCGGCCCAGGTTGGTATTATGTACGATGCCTGTAAAGGGAAGCCCGCAGGCCTGCTCAATCTCCCGCAGGATGCCCAGGGCGCTTTGCGCGTCCCGGGTCAGCGGGCGGGAACGGTTGAACACGAACAGCATTTCGTAGTCATTTTCCCGCACAATGGCGGGCACATACCGCCCCAGGGCCAGCGCGCCCCGGTCATCTCCGCCAATGTCCAACACGGCGCAGGTATCCATCATTTCGGTCAGGGCATACATTTCCTGCGGCAGGGCCGGTACATCCACATTGCTATTGGCATAGGCCGACGCGATCACCCGCACGCCTGCCGCTTCCAATTTCTTCTGGCTGTCCTTGGCCCGATAATAGGGGTTGACGATATCCAGATCTCCCAGCGCCGTTTTTTTGCCCTGTCCCGCCAGCCAGAGGGCAAAATTGACGGCGATATTGGTTTTCCCGCTGCCATAATGCCCGGCAAACAGGGTCATCCGCTTAATATCCATAATCTGCCGCCATCACAGCTTGTTGCGCTGGATTTTGCCGCTGGTGGTCTTGGGCAGGCTGTCCCGGAACACCACGATGCGGGGATATTTGTAAGGCGCGGTATGCGTCTTTACATAATCCTGGATTTCCTTTTTGAGCGCCTCGGTGGGCGCCGTGCCACGGGTGAGCACGATGCTGGCTTTGACTACCTGGCCGCGCACGGGATCGGGCTCGGGCGAAACACTGCATTCCAGCACGTAGGGCAGCTCCATGATCACGTTTTCGATCTCAAAGGGACCGATGCGATAGCCGCTGCTCTTGATCACATCGTCAATGCGGCTCACATACCAGAAATACCCGTCCTCATCCTTGTAAGCCACGTCGCCCGTGTGATACAGCCCGCCGCGGAATGCCTCGGCGGTTTTTTCGGCGTCGCGATAGTATTCCCTGACCAGGCCGTTGGGATGGCCCTGGTCCACCCGGATGCAGATTTCCCCCGCGGTGCCGATGGGCACGGGATGCCCGTCCGGATCATAAATATCGATATCATAGCTGGCCACGGGCTTGCCCATGGAGCCCAGCTTGGGCGTCATGCCCACGGTATTGCCCACCAGCACGGTGCCCTCGGACTGGCCAAAGCCCTCCATGATGGAAAGGCCGGTGGCCTCCTGGAACTTGCGGAATACCTCCGGGTTCAGCGCCTCGCCCGCCGTGGTCATATGCTTGACGCTGGACAGGTCATACTTCATGATGTCCTCGCGGATCATCATGCGCAGCATGGTGGGCGGTGCGCAGAAGGTGGTGATATTATACTTGGCAAACATGGGCAGGATCTGATCGGCGTGGAAGCGGTCAAAGTCATAGATGAACAGCGGCGCTTCACACAGCCATTGCCCGTACAGCTTGCCCCACATGGATTTGGCCCAGCCGGTATCCGAAATGGAGAAATGCAGGCCATTGGGATCCACCTGATGCCAATACCGGGCTGTAACGAAATGCCCCAGCGGATACTTGAAGCTATGCACGGCGATTTTGGGATAGCCCGAGGTGCCCGAGGTAAAGAACATGAGCATTTGATCGTCGCCGCAGGCCGCGTCCGCCGGACGCTCAAAGTGGCTGGTAAATACCTTGTACTCGGTATCAAAGGCGTGCCAGCCTTCCCGCTGGCCGTTGACGATCACCTGAATCAGCGGCTCGCCGTACTGGGCGGCGGCCTTTTCGGTCTCCGCCGCCACGCCGCCGTCAGCGGTGCACATGATGGCCGCCACGCCTGCCGCCTTGAAGCGATAGGCAATATCCTTTTCCAGCAGCTGGTTGGGCGCCAATATCACCACCGCCCCCAGCTTATGCAGGGCGTTAATGATAAACCAGAACTGGTAATGCCGCTTGAGGATGAGCATCACCTTATCGCCCTTTTTGATGCCTATGGATTTAAAATAATTGGCCGCGCGTCCGCTTTCACGCTTGACGTCGTTGAAGGTGAAGCGGCGCTCTGTGCCGTCGTTGGCCACATGCAGGAAGGCCAGCTTGTCCGGCTCCTTGCGGGCAATGGCATCCACAACGTCAAAGGCAAAATTGAATTGATCGTCGTTTTTATAGCTGATGCTCTGCAGCGCGCCGTGCTCATCCTCCACCGGCTCAATGAAGTTTTCATACACACGGTGCTGGTCATCGCTCCGGCGAATGCCGGTCACCGGCGCCGCCTGGCCATTGCGGTGGGCGATATACTCGGTGGGGTTGAGCACCACGGCATAAAACTCGCAGTCTTCTCCGCCCACGGCAATCATGCCGTGGGGCGTGCCTGAATCATAGTAGATGGTATCGCCCGGGCCCAGCACCTCGCTGTGGGTACCCACCTGCACCTTCAAATGGCCGCTGATCACCAAATCAAATTCCTGGCCCTCATGGGTGGTCAGCGGGATCTCCTTGCGCTGGGCGGTCTCATCATACTGTGCCACGGTATACAGCGGCTCGGCAATGCGGTTCTTATAGGAAGACGCCATGTTGTAATAGGTCATGCCATGGGCCTTTTCGATGCGCTGGCCGTCGCCCGCGCGGGTCAGGGCGTAGGTGGTCAGCGTGGGACTGCTGCCCTGGATCAGATCGGTCACATCCACGCCAAAGGCCAGGGCACAGCGATACAGGAAGGCAAAGTTCAGGTCTCGCTCCCCCGACTCGCTGGCCAGGTATTCCGCCGCGGTGATGCCGGTTTTTTCAGCCATCTGGGCGGGGCTCAGGCCCTCCACCTGGCGCAGCTCGCGGATACGGGCCGCCATTTCACGGATCGTCAGGTCAAGACCGGTAGTAACGTTTCCCATGTGGGCTCCTTTTCCGGGACGGTATAAAAAAACCGTCCCAAAGAATGAAGTTTCTTTGAGACGGGAAATATCTCCCGCGGTACCACTCAAATTGCGCTTGCGCGCCACTCACGCTCCAATAAGCGTTATGCCTTTACGCGGCCATACGGGAAAGTTCTACTCAAGGCCCTTTACGGGGGTTTCCCTCCCTTTGTTCCGGCCCCTTTCTTCTTTCCGACTCGGAAGCTACAAACGCCGGGCCCGCTCAAACGACTTTCACCCTCCGCCGTCTCTCTGCGTGAACGGATTTCCTGCGCCCTCTTCGTCACAGTCTTTAAACTGAATTATACCATGATTCTCAAAGAGATGCTGTTTTTCTTTTGTTTTTTAGCGTTTCATCGGTTCATCTTCCGAATCATCAGGTATTCGTTATGCAGGCTGCCGTCCCGAAAGCGGAAGGCATCCGGATGCACGCCAGCAATGCGGAACCCCATCTTTTCATACAGGCGGCGCGCCCGGTCGTTGCCTTCAATAAAGTCCAGCTCCAGCTGCGTCACCTGCGGAAACCCCTCGGCAATGCCGATCAGCTCCCGGAACATGCGGGTGCCGATGCCCAGGCCCCAGTATTCCTGTAAAAGGGCAATGGCCACCGTGGCCCGGTGCCGGGCTTTGATGTGCGGCAGCACGGCAATATCGCAGTTGCCCACCACCCTGCCATCCACCAGGCACATGAGCATGGCCTCGGTAGGCGAGGCGTTCTTGCGCTCAAAGACCGCCCTTTCCAGTTCGGGGGTATAACGGCCGCACTCCTCGGGATAGCGCAGGATGAACTCAGTCTCTCCCGCGGACCGCACCAGGTAATCCAACGTGCCGGGGATATCCTCCTCTCGGGGAGAGCGCAGCAGCGCCCTGCGGCCATCCTTCAAATCAAACCAGATATCCTCAATGATCATAGGCTTTTCTCCTTACAGAAGATTGCGCTGTATTTTACCGGAGATCGTTTTGGGCAGACTGTCGCGGAACACCACCACGCGGGGGTACTTATAGGGCGCGGTATGGGTTTTCACATAGTTCTGGATTTCTTTTTTCAGTTCTTCGGTGCCTTCGGTGCCTTTGGTGAGCACGATGCTGGCCTTGACCACCTGGCCGCGCACAGGATCGGGCACAGCGTTAACGCCGCACTCCAGCACATAAGGCAGCTCCATGATGACGTTTTCGATCTCAAAGGGACCGATGCGGTAGCCGCTGCTCTTGATCACATCGTCCACGCGGCCCACATACCAGAGGTAGCCGTCCTCATCCCGCCAGGCGGTATCGCCGGTATGGTACATGACGTCGTGCCACGCCAGGGCGGTATGCTCCGGATCGTTGTAATAGCCCTTGAACAGGCCGCAGGGCGCGCCGTTTTCGGTATGGATGACGATCTCCCCGGTTTCGCCCACCTCCACCGATTTTCCGTTTTCATCCACCACATCCACATCATACAGCGGGCTGGGCTTGCCCATGGCGCCGGGCCGGGGCTTCATGCCCACGAAGGTGGCCACACTCAGGGTGGTTTCGGTCTAGCCGAAGCCCTCCATGAT
>JAFUGB010000368.1 GCA_017469605.1 Clostridia bacterium | reverse complement strand
TGGCACCTGCTGGGCGAACCGGCCGATCTGACCGGCGAGCAGCTTGCCTTCCTGCGGGCGGCCGGCCAGCCCGCCGTCCAGGCCCAGGCCGCTCCCGATGGCCGGGTAACGCTTTCGATGGGTCCAAACGCCGTTGTCCGCCTGCGCGTTTTGCCGGTGGACAAACAGGAGGATCCGGGCTATGATTATTCCTATTACTGTGAGGAATGAGGTGCGCTATGAGATACGCCTGGCTGCGGGAACTGGCCGTTCCCGTTCCTGAAACGCTGAAAAGCCCGCTGGAGGTGGCCGCCTTTGAGGCGCGGCAGGCGGCGGAGCGGCTTCGCTTTGCCGTCGATGAAAAAATGGGAGAAGGCTACGCCGCTGAGAAAACAGGAGACGGATATCTGGTCACCGGCGGGACAACCGGCGTGCTGTACGGCGCTTACGCCCTGCTGCGGGCGCTGCGACTGGGGGAGGAGCCGCCCCGGGGCGCGCAATTCCCCCGCTGCTCCCTGCGCATGCTCAACTGCTGGGACAATATGGACGGCACCATTGAGCGCGGCTATGCCGGGCGTTCGCTGTGGTTGGAGGGCGATGCCTTTGCCTATGATCCCGGCCGCGTCCGGCAGCTGGGCCGCATGCTGGCCAGCGTGGGCATCAATGTGCTGTGCCTCAACAATGTGAACGTGCACGCGCCCGCCCAGCAGCTCATCGGGGATTTCCTGCCCGATTTGGCGGCCTTTGCCGGCATCCTGCGCCCCTTTGGCGTGCGCCTTATGGTCAGCGTGGATTTTTCCATGCCCATGCAGTGCGGCCTGAATACCGCTGATCCCCTGGACAGCCGGGTGCAGGCGTGGTGGAGGGAGCGGGCCGGGATCGTTTACGCCGCCGTGCCCGATCTGGCAGGCTTTCTGGTGAAGGCCGACAGCGAACACCGGCCCGGCCCCAACGCCTATGGCCGCGATCATGCCCAGGGCGCCAATATGCTGGCCCGGACGCTGAAGCCCTTTGGCGGTGTGCTGGTATGGCGGGCTTTTGTGTATAACTGCCTGCAGGACTGGCGGGACCGCGCGGTGGACCGCCCCTGCGCCGCTTATGATACCTATATGCCCCTGGATGGAAAATTTGACGATAACGTGATTTTGCAGGTAAAAAACGGCCCTTACGATTTTCAGGTGCGGGAGCCGGTGTCGCCGCTGCTGCTGGGGCTCAAAAACACCGCCATGGCTGTGGAATTCCAATTAGCCCAGGAGTATACCGGCCACCAGATCGATCTGTACGCCATGCCGCCGCTTTGGCGGGAGGTGATCGATGCCGTGGGCGCGGACAGCCTGCGGGCCATGGCCGCCGTGGGCAATTTGGGCCGGGATGAAAACTGGACCGGCCATCCCTTTGCGGCGCTCAACCTGTTTGCCTTCGGCCTGTTTGCCTGGGATCCCGGCAGTGATCCCGGCGCGTTGATCGATCAATGGACCCGTCTTACCTATGACCTGCCGGAGGATCAGCGGAAAACGCTGGCCGGCCTGCTGCTGGACAGCCGCGCCGTGTATGAAAAATACACCGCGCCCCTGGGCCTGTGCTGGATGGTGCAGCCCGGGCTGCATTACGGCCCCAATCCCTACGGCTATGAGTTTGACGCCTGGGGCACCTATAACCGGGCGGACCGAAACGGCGTAGGCATTGACCGCACGGCGGCGGGCACGGGCTATGCCTGCCAGTATCCCGAAAGCCTGGCCAGGCTGTACAGTGATCCGGCGGCTTGCCCCGAAAACCTGCTGCTGTTCTTCCATCGCCTGCCCTATGGCCATGTGATGCCCGACGGCCGCACGCTGATCCAACGCATCTATGACGATCATTTTGATGGCTGTGAGCAGGCGTATGCCATGGCACGCGCGCTGCAAACGCTGGATTTGCCCGAGCCCGACCGCTCCGAGGCCCTGGCCCGCATGGAAAAGCAGGTGAAAAACGCCGAAAACTGGCGCGATGTGATCAATACCTTCTTCTATCGGTTCAGCGGCGTGGAGGACAGCCGGGAGCGGAAGATATACGAATGACGTTTGGACCGCCGCCTAACGCCGCAAGGGCCTTCGCTTGAAAAAATGATCTTATGCTAAAACCTGATGAAAACAATACATCAGAAAACAGAAATTGGCAGGAAAGAGATGCGAACGGGGGCGTTCTCTTTCGGAGCCCGAAAGAGAACCAGAAAGGGCTGCGTTTGTCGGCGTAAAAGCAACTGAGACAAAGAGAAGCAAGGACGCCTGGCACCGCTTCCGGGCAGCACGGCAAAGCCGTGCAACCTGTGCGCAAAGCGCACAGCGAAAATCAGCGTCAGGCCGAGAAAAATGAGCAAGCTCATTTTTTCGGACTGCCGCTGATTTTCTTCTGCCCGGAAGCTCTCTTCGCGATATTCAAGTTACAGGCGCAAATTGTTAGTTATTTCTTTTAAGCCGGTTCGCCCGGCGGGATGCAAGGGATGAAATCCCTTGCCGCAGGATCATAAGGGCCGCGCAGGCCCTTATCGTTCCCCTGCCAATTTCTGTTTGTACAGTTTTTATTTGGGATCAGTATTATCAGCTGACAGCCCGGCCGTTGCTTCTTTCCGGTATCGCGGCATGTGGGGGTTAATCCTACATGCTTGCTGCGGAATTTTTCATTCCTGTTTTTCCGGCGTGTCCTGACCGTAATAGGCCCCCGCGCCGTGCTTGCGCAGGTAGTGTTTGTCCAGCAGCGCCTGTTGCATGGAGCCCCGGCCGGGATTG
>JAFUGB010000367.1 GCA_017469605.1 Clostridia bacterium | reverse complement strand
AACGTGTGCGCCGTTGCCAATATCCTGCGGGGCACCAGCACGGGCAACGCTGCCTTCACCATGAGCGTGTATCCCGGCAGCATGCCCGCCTACCCGCAATTGCTCAAGAACGGCGCGCTGCATGATATTGCCGAGGCCGGCGCCATCATCCGCGAATGCTTCTGCGGCCCCTGCTTCGGCGCGGGTGATACCCCGGCCAACGGCGAATTCTCCATCCGCCACACCACCCGCAACTTCCCCAACCGCGAAGGCAGCAAGCCCGGCGAGGGGCAGATGAGCGGCGTGGCCCTGATGGACGCCCGCTCCATCGCCGCCACCGCCATCAACCACGGCAAGCTGACCCCCGCCACCGATCTGGACGTTAAGTACAACAAGTATCCCTATGTGTTTGACCGGGCGGTGTACGACAAGCGCGTGTACTTTGGCTTTGGCAAAGCCGATCCCGATTACGAGCTCAAGTTTGGCCCCAACATCAAAGACTGGCCGGAGCAGCCTGAATTGACCGCCGATCTTTTGGTCAAGGTTTGCAGCTACATCACAGACCCCGTGACCACCACGGACGAGCTGATCCCCTCGGGCGAAACCTCCTCCTACCGCTCCAATCCCGAGCGCCTGAGCGAGTTTGCCCTCTCCCGCAAGGATCCCGGATACGTAGGCCGCAGCAAGGCTGTGCGCGCCATTGAGCGCGACCGTGCCGCCGGCAGGGAACTGCCCGAGGAAGTCAAAAAGGTATACGACGCCCTGGCCAAGGTGGTCAAGGTTGACCCCGCCCATACCGATATCGGCAGTACCATCTTTGCCATCAAGCCCGGCGATGGCTCGGCCCGTGAGCAGGCCGCCAGCTGCCAGCGCGTGCTGGGCGCGTCGGCCAACCTGGCCAAGGAATACGCCACCAAGCGCTACCGCAGCAACTGCATCAACTGGGGTATGGCGCCCCTCCTGGTCAAGGACGAAACCGCCTTCTCCCTGGGCGATTGGGTATTTGTTCCCGGGCTGCGCTGCGCGATCCTGGAAGCCACGCCCGAATTCACCGCCTACGCCGTCAAGGCCGACGGCCAGGTAACGCCCTTCCAGGTATCCCTGGGTGATCTGACCCCGGACGAACGCCAGATCATTGCTGACGGCTGCCTGATCAATTACTATCGGAATCATCCTGTGGATTAAGGAACAATGGCCATGAAATCACTTACCGTCAGCCAGGCATTTGGCATCGCGCCGCCCCGCCGCCCCGCCGTGCTTTGCGTGAAGGGGCCCGACGGCAGCACCGATCTGATCATGACCCAGTGGTTCAACTGGCTGAATATAAAGCGCAATCCCATGATCACCTACGCCATGGAAACCACCGTGAGCCTGGGCCTGAACGTAAAGGACAACGACACAGTATACCTGGCCTTTCCGCCGGTGCGCGATGCCCTGCTGTACAAAGCGGGCATCCGCACCGCCTATGACGGAAAAGACAAGCGGCTGCCCCAGGGGATCCTGCCCGTGAGCGTCCCGGGCGTGCCCGTGCTGGTGCCCGAGGGCAGCGAAGCCATCCTTCGCTGTGAGATTGCGGGTTCCTATAAATATCCCTTTAAAAAGGTGCGCATTTATAACTGCAACCTGGCGCAAGCCCTGGGTGAAACCGATGATATCATCCTGGAAGAATCCGAAAACAAGGAGCCTTGAATTCTTCTCAAGGCTCCCTTTCCTGCCTGCAAAGGAGATTTTATGAAAAACGACCGTTCCGGGCGCGTCCTGGACATATTTCTCACATTTTTGAAGTTCGGCTGCTTCACCTTTGGCGGCGGATGGAGCATCATCGCCCAAATCCAGAAAGAATATGTGGGAAAAAAGCATTGGATCACCGATGAAGAGCTGCTGGATTTCACCTCGGTGGGCCGCTCGGTGCCCGGTCTGATGATCGGCAACACCAGCGTGCTGTTCGGTTATCAGACGGGCGGCGTTCCGGGCGCGCTGGCCGCGCTGTTTGGCGTGGCGCTGCCGCCCTTTTTCATCATGATCGCCGTCACCTTTATTTACAGCCTGGTGAAGGACAATGCCTATGTGGACCGCGCCATGATGGGGGTGCGCGCCGCTGTGGTGCCCATTATCATCAGCGCCCTGATCAAGCTGTTCAAATCGGGCATGAAGGATCTGTTCTGCTACCTGATCGCCATAGGCGCCCTGGCGCTGAGCCTGTTTACCCCTATCAACAACGTGCTGATCGTCGTCCTGGGCGCGGCCGCCGGGCTGATCTATATGGAGGTGAAGGAACGCCATGCTGTATCTTGAGCTGTTTCTTTCCTTTTTGATGATCGGCTTCACCAGCTTTGGCGGCATGTCCATGATCCCGCTGATCAACGATCAGATGCTGTCCCACGGCTGGATGACCAGCCAGGAGGTAGCCGATATCGTGGCCATCGCTGAAATGACTCCCGGCCCCATGGGCCTGAACTGTGCCACCTTCGCCGGGTCGCGCACCGCCGGCATCCTGGGCGCCGCCAGCGCCAGCCTGGGCGTGATCACGCCTTCCCTTACCGTTTGCCTGCTGGCCGCCATGTTCCTGACGCGCTTTAAGGAAAACCGGCTGATGGGCAACGCACTGTACGGCATTCGCCCGGTATGCATCGGCATGATCGCCGCCATCATCGTGCAGCAGGCCAGAACCAACTATGCCGGCACGCTGCTGGGCATCTCCTGGCAAGCCATCCTGATCGGCATGATCGCCCTGGTGCTGTTGGTGCGCTTTCAATGGAACGTACCCAAAACCATTCTGGTATCGGCCATTTTGGGGCTGCTCCTGGGCAGATAATATCCGTCAAACGCCGTCCTTCCTGTCCTGCTCCATAAAATACAGCATATAGCACATGGCCAGCAGATCAGCGCTGCCGCCCGGCGAAAGATTGCGCCGGATCAGCGCCTGATCCATCTCCCGCAGCGCTTCCCTGTCCGGGAAGCGCTGTTGTTTCAGCAATTTTTCCGCCATTTCGGCCGTTTCCCGCTGGGCCGCCATGCCGCCCCGGTGTATCAGGTTGGTATCCGCGTTATGGGCCATGATTGCGATCAGCGCGGCGCACCCGGCGTCGTTGATGGACAGCCCGGCCTGCAGCGCGGCCGTCAGCGTGGGATAGCCGTGCTCCCGCACCAGCGGGAACCCCTGCTCTGCCTGGCCGCGAACGCCGGTGATGCCATGGGCTACATACAGCCTTTCCCCGGCGGTACGGGCATTTTGGGGCGTCAGGCCGGCAAAATCCCGCTGGCTCAGGCCCCTTGTCATGGCGGCGCAGGCATCCAGGAGCGCGCCGACCCGCCATTGCTCCCTGTCCAGCCGGCCCGCCGCGGCACAGAGAATACCCACCGAAAATACCGCGCCCCGGTGCGTGTTGACGCCGCCTGTGGCCTCCAGCATACAGCCCTCCGCCATGCGTCCCGGCAGGCGAAGCGCCGCAAAGGCTTGCGCCGCGTCCTGGCCGGCCATGCTGTGCCCGATCTCCGCGCACTGTTCAAAGTATGGATACAGGGCGCCGGTGCTGGCCGCAAAGGAAAATATATCCATATCCCGATGGCTGCCGTTGTTTTCCCGGTCCACCAGGCCGGGCTTGGGGGTGGTCATCACCTCATAGAGCAGCGCCTGGCAGGCCAGCCGCGCCAGCAGGGCGGCCTTCTCCCGCCGGACGCCCTCCCGCAGGATGGCATCGGTGGCCGCGCGCAATTGGGCCACAGTGTGGGTTCGGGAACGGGCGCAGGCCATGGCTTCTCCCCCGCAAATCAGGCAGCGCCTGACGGGCAGGCCCACCTCCCCCCGTTCCACCTTGCCGCCGTCGGACCGCAGCACATCCAGGTCAAACAGCCGTCCCAATGGGGCAGCCTCCTCGATATCGGCCGCCATGCGCTTGACCGCCAGCGGCTCGGCCGGCAGCACATAAAAGCTTTCGCAGCCGGTTTTTTCGGACAGATGCTCCTGATACAGGGGCTTGATCCCCATGCGCAAAAAGCCTTGCTTCAGCTTGCGGCGGCCCACCGCCGCTCCCTGCGCGATCAGGGGATCAAGCTTTTCCGGGCCGGGAATATTCATGGTAAAGCACAGCAGGGTCCGCCCGTATTCCGCCAGCAGCGCCCGCTGGCGCGCGGCGCGCTTTTCCCGGGCTTCCATCATGTCCAGAACGGTTACATTCATGGGGCACCTCATTTTCCAGATTGACAGCATCTATTTTATCATATTCGCTTCCAGTTTCCAATGTCATTTTGTCCGGAAGGAAAGGAAGCAGTAAAAAACGCAGGGAAAAGCCAACCTTCTCCCCGCGGTTTTCATGATTTTTCATGGACTCCACAATGCCTAAACGCATTCCGGTCATAAGGCGAAAGCCGGTTCATCAGCACCGTTTGACCAGAGCGGCTGGCTCCAGGCAGTCTGACCCTGGGCATCCACGCACTCAACGCGAACATAGCGTTCACCGCCTTTAAGCGGACATTCCACATGTATCAGCGGAGAACCCTCTGTGTTGTAAATGGAGCGTCCACGCGGCGGCCAGGTGACGATATGCACTTCCTCACAGGGAGAGCAATCAATTATAACTCGGCCGTCCTCAATGGCAAATTCGTTCAGTTCGGGGCCCTGAGTGGCATAATAATGGCCGGCGCGCAGGGCGCACAGCAGATCGGCCACGCTCAGCGTCTCAGCCTTGACCATCACCCAGCCGCCAAAACGATCCGGCTTGGCTGTTTTGCCATGGGTGTCATCGCAGGCCACACAAAATACATGCCGGCCATCGCGCAGCAACATATCCCAGAGAATATCGGCACGGCCAGCATGGCAAAGGCGCTCAGTGCCGGTGTTGAAGACCTCAATGGCGTGATACCCGGTGAGCGCGCGAATTTCCTCAGGCTCCATGCGCGACCAAACGGGATGGGCAAGGGTGATGAAATCATTCTCGCCGTTCATTTCATCAAGCAGGTGCTGCATGGACATTTTTTCCGGATCACCCTTTGGCCTCCGGAAGGAATCCTCCGGGTAATCCGCCGGAAACTGGCCAACCACGTGCAAGCATTTGGTGGTGCCGTATGGAATATCGCGCTCCCACCCTGGCAGCATGAGAAAACCGTCGCAGTTCAGCTCGGTGAGCTTGTGCATCACATTATGGTCGGTCACAGAGAGAAAGTCATACCCCATGGCACGGTAATCCGCCGCTTGCTGGGCCGGCTCCACCAGTCCGTCGGACAGCGTTGTATGAGAATGCAGATTTCCACGCATCCAGCGCCCGTCGCTGGGAAATGCTGAATACCGCATGCGTTCACCTCACTTTTTCCGTACGCCGCTGGGGCAGCCAAGCAGCCAGGAAGGCACAGCCACCCACAACAAGACCAATCAGGCTCACAACGTAGCTGGGGATAAGCAGAAGCACGCCCCCGGCAAGCATTAGCACACGCCAGATGATGGCCACTGGCCGGCGGATATAGCCAACCAGGCAAATATCAATCAGCACAACGCCGATGATGGCGGTAGCTATGCCGATGATGATGGGCAGCAACGCACCGTCCAGAATCAGGGCGGGATTATAGCAGAAGGTAAAGGGGATAATGAAGGCGGGCAGAGCAATCATGCAGGCAATGCCGCCCACCTTGATCCATTTGGCCTTTGCCAGCCCTGAAGCCATGAACACCGCCACGCACACCGGCGGGGTAATGGCGCTCAGGCAGGCATAATACATGACAAAGAGGTGAGCAACCAGCGGCTTGAGGCCCAGGGTGATCAGCGGTGGAGCAAGCACGGCCGCGCCCAACACGTAAGCGGCTGTGGTGGGCAGACCCATGCCCAGGATGATGCAGACCAGCATGGAACAAACCAGGCAAAGGAAAACATTGCCCTGACCAATGGAAACAATCACGTCGGACAGCTTTACGCCAAAGCCCGTCAGATTGATCAGAGCGACGGTGATCTGTGAACCGGCAAGGATACCGCACATATCCACGATGCTGGAGGTACCACCCTTGACCGTATGCCATATAACGCGTCCAGTCTGCCTGGCAGCCTCGGGAATGTTGCCCTTGCTCTGGAAAAGGAAGTTGAGAACATAGGTCACCAGTGCGCCCATGGTAGCGTAGAAAGCGCCTACCAGCACGGTATAACCCCGGAGCAGATAGCCAATAAAGATGGCCAACGGCACAAGGATCACCAGGTACTCACCCACACGGATGGTGGGGCGCTCGTCGCTACCCAGGATCTTATCGCGCACAGAAACCAGGTGAATGGCAACGAAAGTGGACAGGTAATAGAGAAACGCGGGCAAAATGGCCGCTTTGGCGATGCTAATGTAGGAAACGCCGATCAACTGCGCCATAATAAAGGCCGCTGCGCCCATGATGGGCGGCATGATCTGGCCACCGGTGGAGGCGACAGCCTCAACTGTAGCCGACCATTCATTGGAATATCCGGCCTTCTTCATGGAAGGGATGGTGAACACGCCCGTGGCCACCACGTTGCCGATGGCGCTTCCGGAAATCATGCCAAAGAGCGAGGAGGCAATCACCGCCACCTTGCCCGAACCGCCAGTGAAGCGGCCGGTGAAGCGCTGGCCCATGCGAATGAAGGTTTCCGCACCGCCGGTACCCGAAAGAATGGCACCGAAGATGCCGAACATGGCCAGCATGGTAGCGCTCAGGCCCAGCATGGTGCCCCAGATGCCGCGCGTATTATGGTAGAAGGTCTGGAACCCAAGATTGAAGGAAAAATTCTGGTGGACCCAGATGCCAGGGAAAATCTCACCCTGGAAGGCATAGAAAAGGAAAGCCAGGCCGAGAATGGGAAATGTCCAGCCCACCGAACGGCGGCTGGCTTCAAGGATCAGCGCCACAAGCAGGACGGCAAATACCTTGTCAAAAGGGGAAATCCATTGCAGGGGATCATAGAGCACGCGGTTAGCGATGCAAACCAGGTAAATGCAAGAAGCGGCGGAGAGAACGGCCAGCACCACATCATACCAGGGCACGCTGCTTTGCTCCTGACCTTCCTTGAGTTTGCGCGGGGGCTTGAGCAGGAAAAGCAACGTCAGCACAAAGGAAAGATGGATACTTCGCTGGATAATATCCGAATATGGCCCGCGGGCAGTGGTATAAAGCTGGAAGGCAATCAACGCAACCGACAGCACGTTGACGATGATTTTCCAAGGGCCGGTAAGCTTTCGCATAGGATGCACGTCCTTTCAAGAAAAGAAGAGGGCGCCGCGCGCCGATTGGCTGGCGTACGGCGCCCTGCAAGGCTATGTCGTTTTTTTCGGAAGTTTTATTGTACGGGCACGTACTCTTCGGGGATCAGATCCTCGGGCACTTCATAGCCATGCTCCACCAAGTACTGCACGGTGCCTGCATGCAGCGGAGTGGCAGCAGCCTGCAGAGTCATAGCAGGCACATCGTTTTCGGCACCCACGGGGTAAGCGTTCTGCCAGATTTCCTTGCCATCTTCCCACATGGCTTTAAAGAAGGCATAGCCCTCCTCCTGGGTAAAGTCCATGCTCACCTGCACACCCTGGTAGGTAGAAATGCACTGGGCGTCATAGTCAATGCCTTCGTAGGAGTTGGCCGCCACGATGGCGCTCTTGACGCTGGGAATAGCCTCAAGGATCTTTTCCATATCCTCATCGGAGATCGAGAGAATGCGCACAGGACGGCTTGAATTCAGCTGCATGACGTAGCTGTCGGGCGCGGGGCCGGTCTTGACGGCGCCGACGATCTGGCGGTTGGCGTAAGCATCCGCCGCATCAGCCTGGCCAGCTTCAAAGTAATCCGGATGGATATCCAGGGCGTCGAACGCGGCATGGATGACCACGGAAGCCGCAGTGCCGGTGCCGCCGGGGTTGAAGGATTTCCCATCCAGGTCATGGATGGTTTCAATGCCGGAATCAGCCGCCACACAGATCTGGATGGGGCTCTTTTCATAGTACCACAGAATGCGGAAATCCGTGAAGGGATCGCCATCGAAGGTGGTGCCGGTGCCGGTATAGCTTTCATAGTCGGTATTGGAAATTGAGTTAGCAATCTTTACCTCACCGTTGCGCAGGCGTTTCGTGTTGTCCACGTTACCGCCGGACTCAGATACGGTAATGTTGTAATCCGGGCAATAGGTGTTAAGTACCTTGCCAATGGAAACAACGTAGGGAAACAGGCCGGAACTGGATGCCACGGCGGCCATGGTCAGGTAAGTAGTCTTGGCCAGCGCTGCCGCAGAGAAGCTGCACAGCATCATTACGGCGAGGACAAGGGCAACGATACGGGTAGAGAAACGCTTCATTTGTTCATACCTTCCTTCCGCATATTTTTTCATTTCCCGGTATCCTGTCGGGTATTGATTTAATTTTAACGGAAGGATTGCGGGAAGTCAAATACCGTTGTATAATTAAATTATAATTTGAAGTTATAATTGGAGGCGCGGCCATGGTCTCTTTTCGCATGATCGAATATCTGATCGCCCTATCGGAAGAGGGCAGCTTTTCCCTGGCGGCAGAACGGCTCTACATCAGTCAGCCGGCGCTGAGCCAAGCCATCCGCCGCATGGAGCAGGAATTGGGCGTAACTCTTCTGGAAAAGCGCACCCATCGCCTGCGTCTCACTCCAGAGGGCACCCTGATGGTACGAGAAGGGCGCGACCTGATCGCCCGGCGCGACGCCATGGAGCACCGCATGCAGGAACTGGGCAGCGCGCACAAGGCCACGCTGCATTTCGGTATTTCTCCCTTTTACAGTAAGTATTACCTGCCGCTGGTACAGCCCTACTTTGCTCGCAACTTTCCTGACGCGCGCATCCAGGTAACTGAGGAAATTTCAGTCGCCATTGAACAACTGCTGCTGGAAGAAAAGCTTGACATTGGTTTTCTGCCGCGGGAACCGGAAAATCCACGCCTGGCCTATGAGGTGCTTCATACCGAAGAAATCCTCCTGGCCGTGCCCGCCGACAGCCCTATCAACGTCTTTGCCATTCCCTCCCCAGACCTGCCGCGCATTGAATTGCGCCACCTTGCCGGCGAGCCCTTCGTTGCCCTGAAGCCCATACAAAAATTCAGTACCATGCATGAAAACCTGTTCCGCCAAACAGGCTTCGCTCCGCGTATCATCCATGAAACGATGAACTGGGATACCGTTAATGCCCTAGCGGCGGCAGGCATCGGCAGCGGCTTTGTACCGGAAATGCTGCGCCACGTCACTTTTTATGGCCGCGCGCCGCGCTATTACCGTTTGGAGGGACAGTACGCCGCGCGGGACTATGCCGCCGTATGGAAAAAGGGCGCCCCTCCCCCTGCCTTGGCCCTGCAGCTGATGGAGCTTTTCCGCAGCAACCTTGCCCAGCTCACTCAAAATTGAGTTATATAAGTTTAACTTATTTTTCATGACAAGAAAACCCGGGAAGAACGCCAAGCCAGGCACTCATATATCCAACGCAATATTCGCACCATAATAAAATTAGGATCAGTATTTTCAGCGAGGTGTGCTCATGGAAAAAGCGGATGCGCTTCCGATCTACATACAGCTTGTGTCCAAAGAGCGGGAAAACTACCTGTACCAGAAAGCGCTGGACAAGGTCCGCGCCGTTACCCGGAGCATGACGCCGGAGGAAAAGGAAAAGTACCTGCAAAGCCAGGCTTTCAACAGCGCTTTTTTCCAGATCAGGCGCAGGGACAAAGCCTGGCAGGGCATGCAGCGGGGCGAGCTGGTGCTGGACTACCATTTGGAGGAGTTTGACCACCTGGCGCCGCTGATCATCAACGAGCTGGAAGCCGGAAACCCGGTGAGCCTGGCCTTCCTCCGGTCGGTGGCCCGCAGCCGGCTATCGCTGGCCAAGGCCCATGAAGCCGTTGACCTGATGCGCCGGCACGCTCCCGAAACGCTTTTGGAAGCGCAATCCGCCCGCTTCATTGAAGACGCCGAAAGCCGCGCGGCGCACAGCCTGCGCAGGAGCGAACTGGGACGCCTGGTCAAAAAGAACCTGCCGCCCGACCGGATCCTGCCCGCCGTGATGAAAACAGCCTTTGATCATGGCGTATCCCCGGCATTTATCAATCAGGCTTTTCACCCCAAATCGCTGTCCGCGCTGCTCCATGCCGAAATCGACCGCGCCTATCCCGTGTTGACCGCCTGCGGCTCCGTATGTCTGGAATCGGGCGAAAAGATCTCCACCGCTTTGAAGGCTGTGGTCCGAAAGGCACAATACGCCATTTGCGCGGCGGTGCGGCGGCGCTTCCCTCATGAGCGCATCGAAGCGCTGCTGCGGGAAAACCCCAGCCTGAACCGCCTTCGCAGGCAGGCAAGCGCGGCCTATGCCCAGGAGCAAAAGCTCCGCTCGGCCCTGCTCAGCGCCATTCCCGAGCACTATCGGGATCTGTATCCCCTGGCCCGGGGGATGCGCAGGCATTTCATCCTGCATCTGGGGCCCACCAACTCGGGCAAAACCTACGAGGGTGTGCAGCGCCTCCGCGGCGCCGTCAACGGCATTTACCTGGGGCCGCTGCGGCTGCTGGCGGCCGAGCAATTTGAAGCCCTGAACCTGGACGATGTGCCCTGCTCGCTGGTCACAGGCGAGGAACAGATCCGGGTACCCGGCAGCCGGGTACAGTCCTCCACGGTGGAAATGGCTGATTTGAAGGCGCACTATGACGTGGCGGTGATCGACGAATGCCAGATGATTGCCGACCGGGACCGGGGCGGCGCCTGGACGGCCGCCATCCTGGGCCTGTGCGCCGATGAGATTCACGCTTGCGCCTCGCCGGACGCCGAAGCGCTGCTGACCCGGATGATCCTGGAATGCGGCGATACGCTTTCGGTCGTGCGCCATGAGCGCATGACCCCGCTGGAGGTGGAAAAAGAGGGCTTCCAGTTCCCGGGCTCGGTGCGTCCCGGGGACGCGCTGATCGTTTTTTCCAAGGCCCGGGTGCACGCGGTGGCCGCCGAGCTGAAAAGCCAGGGCTACCGCGTATCGCTGATTTACGGCACGCTGCCGCCGGACGTGCGCCGGGACCAGGCCGAGCGCTTCCGGCAGGGGCTGACCGAAGTGGTGGTTTCCACCGACGCCATCGCCATGGGTATGAACCTGCCCATTGAACGGGTGGTATTCCTGGAATCCGAAAAGTTTGATGGCGATATTACCCGCACGCTCACCGACGCCGAGATCAAGCAGATCGCCGGGCGCGCCGGCCGGTACGGAAAGTACGATATCGGCTATGTAAACGCCTTTGGCTTCAAGGGCCTGGTAGCCCATGCCCTGGGAAAGCCGCTGCTGCCCCTGACCGAGGCCATCATCCGCTTTCCCGAATCGCTGCTAGGCATTCCCCTGCCGCTGACCCAGATCATCGGGCAGTGGCTGGCCATGCAGGACAAGGGCTTTTTCTCCAAGGCCTCCACCGTGCGGATGGCCACGCTGGCCGCCATGCTGGAGACCAAGCATACCGATAAAACGCTGCTTTATCGTTTTCTGTGCATTCCCTTTGACGAAACCAAGCCCGACCTGCTGGCCCGTTGGAAGGCCATGTACCACGCCGAATGCGTGGGGCAGCATATTGAAGTATTGGCGGAAATCCCCCGGATGCTGGATCCGGAGGAGTGCACCGTGCAGATGCTGGACGGCCTGGAAGCCGATTACCGGCGCTGCGACCTGTACTATAATTATACCCGCCTTTTTCTGGAGGAGCCCGACCGCATCCTGGAGGAAATCCAGCGGCGGAAGGACCTGATCTCCCAGGGCATTATCCATATTCTGTCCACCCAGAAATTGCAGCAGAAAACCTGCCGCTCCTGCAAAAAGCGCCTTCCCTGGAACTGGCCCTACCGGCTGTGCGATACCTGCTATAAAACCCAGCGCGGCTTCCAGGGCCGCCGCAGGCAGAGCGGATATTGGGAGGAAGAAGCGCCTTCCTGACTTTAAGCTCCCAGGTGCGAAAACAGCGTTAAGCGCCCGCTAAGAAAAGGGCAAAACGCCACCGCGCCCTTGCGAAAACCGATGCTTTTCGGCTATCATAGAAACAGCGGACGGAATGACAGCAGATGCGTTCCGAACGCGAAACGCCGCCGGACAGTTGCCGTCAGCTCCTCTGCCCGGCGGTATTTTTTATACTGTTCTTCATGCAAAACCGGAAATGCAAGCATTGGCAAAGCGCCCCGCCCTGTCAAATTTCTTTCTGTCTGCTTCTATATGAAGCGCAGTAGCATATGCCAAAAGCGCCATGCCGTTTCCGGCATGGCGCCTGCGCGTTTTGGAATCAGTTCTTTTTGCGGGCCTTTTTGATGAGCGGCATATAGATGGGGCTGAGCAGCATCAGGATGCAGGCCGCCATGACCACGGCCGCGATGGGGGTGCCAAACAGCCCGCCGAATACCTTGGCGATGATGTCGCCAAAGGTCAGTTCATGGGTAACGATGTGGGCCGTCTGGAAGGCGCGGGCAAAGTGCGATTCGCACATGCCGCCCAGCACCAGGCCCAGCACAATGGCAGCGGAGTTCAAATGCATGTACTTGATGGCGATACCGGCTACACCGGCGATCACCATGACGCTCACGCCCACGAAGTTGCCCTCGGAGAAGGAGCCGATGGTGGCCAGCAGCAGGATGATGGGGCCCAGGTAGTAATACGGAATGGCCAGGATCTGGGCGAACACCTTGGCAATGCCGATGGCCACGATGACCATCAGGATGTTGGTGATGATCATGGTGATGAAGGTGGCGGACAGGTACTCAGGCTGGTTGGTCAGCAGCAGGGGGCCCATCTGCACGCCCTTGAGGGCCAGGGCCGAGGCCATCACGGCGGCGGCGTTGCCGCCCGGGATGCCCAGGCTCAGCAGGGGCACCATGGCGCCGCCGGTGGCGGCGTTGTTGGCGGTTTCGGAAGCGGCAATGCCGTCGATGATGCCGGTGCCGAACTTTTCAGGATATTTCGACAGCTTGTTCTCCATGGTGTAGCACATGAAGGAAGCAATGGTGGCGCCGGCGCCGGGCAGGATACCCACCACGGTGCCCACCACAGCGCAGCGCAGCATGACCCACTTGATTTGCCAGATTTCGCTGGGCGAGGGCATTTTGGTGCTTACTTTGCCTTTGCCTACGCCGTCGTCAGCTGACAGGCGCTTCTTGGCATTGGTCTGCTTGAGCACCTCGGTGACGGCGAACAGGCCGATCAGCACCGGGATCATTTCCATGCCGGAGAGCAGGCTGGTCTGGCCGAAGGTCAGGCGCGCCACGCCCGCCATGGGGTCCTGGCCGATGCAGGCCAGCAGCAGGCCCAGCAGGCCTGAGATGATGGTGGTCAGGATGTGTTCAGTGTCCAGCACCACCAGGATGGAAAGCCCCAGGAAGGTGATGGCGAACAGGTCGCCCTGGCCAAACGCCAGCGCAGCCTTGGACAGCGGCGCGCTCAGCAGGAACATGACCAGCGCGGAGAACAGGCCGCCGATGGCCGAAGCGAACAGCGCCACGCCCAGGGCCTTGCCGGCTTCGCCGCGCTGAGCCATGGGATAGCCGTCAAAGGTGGTGGGGGCGCTTGACGGCACGCCCGGGATCTTGAACAGGATGGCCGTGATGGAGCCGCCGGTGATGGACGAGCAATAAATGGCCGTCAGGAACACGATGGCGGGCACCGGGCCCATGGTATAGGTAAAGGTGAGACCCAGGGCCACGGCCATGGTGGCCGATACGCCGGGCAGGGCGCCAAAGATGGTGCCCAGGACGATGGCCACAACGACCATCAGGAACATAGTGCCTCCGCCCCAGACCGCGCTAAGGCCGGAAACAAACATTT
>JAFUGB010000366.1 GCA_017469605.1 Clostridia bacterium | reverse complement strand
GGCTACCACCGGCAGCCAAATGACAAAAGAGGAAGCCGCTGCTTCCAACCTGGCCGCCAAAAAGGCTGCCGCCCCTGTGGGGAACGCCGCGCCTTATCGGATCGGCGCCATTGTGCTGTGGCTGTTTGCCATCGGCTTTGAGGTGCTGGCTGTGCTGGTCACCTTTGGCAAGGTCGATCTCAAATTCATGCCCACCCTTTACCAGATGATCGCCTTCCTGGTGCTCGATCCGGTGTGCCTGATTATCGGCTCCCAGCTGTGGAAAAAGGCCAATC
Organism: Clostridia bacterium; assembly: GCA_017469605.1. GTDB lineage: Bacteria > Bacillota > Clostridia > Christensenellales > Aristaeellaceae > SFMI01. The sequence goes on along the minus strand of JAFUGB010000366.1, from coordinate 1,661 downwards.
ATATCAAGCCGGCCTCTGAAAAAAACAAGGCCAAGTTCTGGCTGTGGAACAACATGGGCCTGCTGATGACCATCGTCTGCTTCGTCCCCTTTATCGTGCTGCTGCTCACCAACAAGAACGCGGATAAAAAAATGAAGGTGGTGGGCACGGTATGCGCTGTGATCATGCTGTTGATCGGCGGCTTGCTGGGCTATGACTGGAATCCCGTTTCCGCCGAGCAGAAGGAGGCCGCCATGGCCGCCATCACCGGCGAGGTGCTGTGGACCAACAGCATGGGCGGCAAGGTGTACCACACCCATGAGGATTGCCAGGCGCTGAACCGCACTGAAGAGCTGGTACAGGGCACCGTGGAACAGGCCATTGCCGCCAACCGTACCCGCCTGTGCGCCTTCTGCGCCCGTCGCGACGCCATCACCGGCGTAGTCACCGACGAGGCTGTGGAACTGGTGCAGGATGTGGTGGATCAGGTGACCGAGACTGTCCAAGAGCCTGCCGCTTAACGCGCCCAATGACAAGCAGGGACCGCGGACATATTTCGCGGTTCCTTTTTTGCGCTTGAATATCGATTTTCTTTTATCGAAAGCTTGACGTCTATATGGATATTTGTTAAAATATAAAGGTAAATCAATTCCTATAGGGAAAAGAACAGGAGGAAAAGTATGAAGAAGTATGTTGCTTTGCTTCTTGCGGCCATCATGTGCTTGAGCGTCGTGCCTGTACTGGCCGAAAATGAGTACACCGGCACGGCCAAGGGCTTTGGCAGCGATGTTAAGGTGACCTTCACCGTGGACGGCGGCAAGATCACCGCCCTGGATGTGGATGATTCCGGCGAAACCTACACCCTGGCCGGTATCCAGCGCGAGGACAGCGTGGAAAAGCTGATCGCAGAAATCCTCGCGGCCGGCACCGCGGAGGGAGCGGATGTGAACACCACCGCCACCTTCACCAGCACGGCCATCGTGGAAGCCATCAATGCCGCCCTGGCTGCCGATGAAGGTGAAGCCGCGCCTTTGGCCTTCACCGCCGGCGAATATGAAGCCACCGCAGCGGGTTACAATGGCCCCAGCACCTTCAAGGTGACCTTCAGCGCCGAAAAACTGGAGGCGATCGAGGTCGTTTTCAGCACCGAAACCGCCCATGTGGGTGATATCGCTTTCGATATCATGATCCCCGAAATGCTGGAAGCGAACGGCTCCGGCGTGGATGGCGTGTCCGGCGCCACCTTCTCCAGCCGTGCCCTGCGCAACGCCGTGAATGACGCCGCCGAGCAGGCTGCCTGCACCAACCTGGCCGCTTTCAAGGCCGCCACCGTGAAGCACGTGGCGGGCGAGGCCATCGAGGATACCTATGATGTGGTCATCGTGGGCGCCGGAGGCGCCGGTATCGCCGCCGCTGCCGAGGCGGCCCAGAACGGGTATACCGTGCTGGTCATTGAAAAGAACGCCGAAGTGGGCGGCAACACCCTGGTTTCCGGCGGTCAGTATCAGAGCGTGATGCCTTATCTGGTATGGGATTCTGCTGATCCTAACGCCACCACCGGCGTGTATGCTTTCAACGGCGAAACCTATGATAAGGTCAAGTCCGTGCAGGGCTGCATCAACGAGCTCAAGATGATCCTGAACTGGAGCGAGGAGCCCTTTGACGTCGATTACTATGTGGAT
>JAFUGB010000365.1 GCA_017469605.1 Clostridia bacterium | reverse complement strand
GTCATCTTTTCACAACAAAATTGATTTGAAAACCATCCTTTACAACATATCTGTTGACAATCGGACAATCTGTGATAAAATATGGCTGTAAATTCGGATTTTGTCCGGAAAGGAGGAAACGGCGTATGCGTACCGGAAAGCGTGTTTTTATCTACCTGATCTGCGGGCTTTTCGTACTCACATTGCTGGTTTCTTCCGTATGCATCGTGCGTGCGTCTGGCCATATCTGCTGCGGACAGCGCTGCCTGGTGTGCAGCGTGGTGGCTCGGGTAGAAGAATTGCTGCACGGTCTGTTCCTGCTCCTGCCCGCCGTGCTGGCGTTGGCCGCTGTGCATATTGCGCGGGTATGGAGCTGGAAAGCTAAAGATTACCGGCTGCGCGCGTATTGCACGCTTGTAAACTGGAAGATCCGCCTGAACGATTGACATTCACAGGAAGATTTTTGCCCGGCCAAAGCCCGGGTGGATTTTCCTGTGTATTTTTATACCCATTTTCAGCCCGCGTTTTGTATAAATAAAGGAGAATACCATGAAAAGATTTTTGATCGCTGCGGTTATCTTGTGCCTGTGCCTGTCATCGTTCAGCCTTCCTGCCGCCATGGCCGAAAAGAAAATCAGCGTTGTTGCCACCACCTTTCCCATTTATGACTGGACCCGCCAGGTAATGGGGGATACCGACGCCGTTGATCTTACCATGCTGCTGGACAGCGGGGTGGACCTGCACAGCTTCAATCCCACGGCCACCGATATCATGAAGATTGCCACCTGCGATCTGTTCGTCTATGTGGGCGGCGAATCGGACGACTGGGTGGAGGACGCCACCAAACAGGTGATCAATGCCGATATGGAGGCCGTCAACCTGATGGAAGCGCTGGGCGAGGCCGCCAAGGAAGAGGAACTGGTGGAAGGCATGGAGGAAGAGGACGAGGGAGAAGCGGAAACCGAGTTTGACGAGCATATCTGGCTTTCCCTGCGCAACGCCGCCCTGTTTACGCAAACCATCTGCGACGCTCTTTCCCAAAAGGATCCGGCCAACGCCGGCATCTATCAGGCCAATGCCGACGCTTATATTGAACAGCTGAACGCGCTGGACGCCTGCTATGCCGAAATGGCGGCTGAAGCGGCCTATAAAACGCTGCTGTTTGGCGATCGCTTCCCCTTCCGTTACCTGGTGGATGATTATGGCCTGCGCTATTATGCCGCCTTTAAGGGCTGCTCCGCTGAGACGGAGGCCAGCTTCAAAACCGTGGTATTCCTGGCCGGCAAGGTGGACGAGCTTGAACTTCCTGCCGTGATGACCATCGAGGGGACCAATCATCGCATTGCCGAAACCATTGTGCAGAGCACCCAAACCCGGGATCAAAAGATCCTGGCGGTCAATTCCATGCAGAGCGTCACATCGGGCGATGTAAAAGACGGTGCGGATTATTTGGATATCATGGAAAAGAACCTGGCCGTCTTCCGGGAAGCGCTGAACTGACCCGTGCGCGGTATGAACGGAGATGAATAAAAATGTCACAATTAGTTTGTAAAGACCTGGTTTTGGGCTATGAAGGCCACGTGGTTCAGCAGGATGTTAATTTTTCCGTGGAGCGCGGTGATTACCTGTGCATCGTGGGCGAAAACGGCTCCGGCAAATCCACGCTGATGAAAACCGTGCTGGGCCTGAATAAGCCCATGGGCGGCACGATCACCTTTGGCGACGGCCTCAGAAACAACGAAGTGGGGTACCTACCCCAGCAGACCCAGGTGCAGCGGGATTTTCCTGCCACCGTATGGGAAATCGTGCTCTCCGGCTGCCAGGCCAGGAACGGCGCCCATCCTTTCTATGGCAAAGAAGCCAAGGCGCTGGCCCGGCAAAACATGGAAAAGATGCACATCACCCAGTTTTCCAAACGCTGTTACCGCGAGCTTTCCGGCGGCCAGCAGCAGCGCGTGCTCCTGGCCCGGGCGCTGTGCGCCACCCAGAAGCTCCTGCTTCTGGACGAGCCGGTGTCCGGCCTTGATCCCAAGGTAACGGCTGAAATGTACGGCTTGATTGAGCGGCTGAACCGCGAGGACAAGGTGACCATCATCATGGTATCCCATGACATCGGCGCCGCGGTGCATTACGCCAATAAGATCCTGCATGTGGGCAGCACCATGTTCTTCGGCACCACCCAGGAATACCGCCGCAGCGCCATTGGCGCGCGTTTCCTGGCGGAGGAAGGGGATGACAAAAATGCTTGAAACGCTCAAAATGTATTTGCAGTTTCCCTTTGTGCAGTACGCGCTGATCGTGGGCACCCTGATTGCCCTGTGCTCCTCGCTTCTGGGCGTCACCCTGGTGCTCAAGCGTTTTTCCTTCATCGGTGACGGCCTGTCCCATGTGGCTTTTGCCGCCATGGCGGTGGCCGGCGTGCTGCATTTGAGCAATGATATGCTTTTTACCATGCCTGTTACCGTTCTGTGCGCTGTGCTGCTGCTGCGCGCCGGCCAAAATAGCCGCATCAAGGGCGATGCCGCCATCGCGCTGATCTCGGTGAGCACCATGGCCATCGGTTATCTGCTGCTCAACCTGTTCTCCACCTCCAGCAACCTGTCGGGGGATGTGTGCTCCACGCTGTTCGGCTCCACCTCCATCCTGACGCTGTCCCAGACCGAGGTATGGCTGTGCATTGCCCTCTCGGTGGTGGTGGTCGCCGTTTTCATCCTGTTCTATAACAAGATTTTTGCCGTGACCTTTGATGAGAGCTTTGCCCATTCCTGCGGTACCCGGGTGGAAAGCTATAACCTGCTGATTGCCGTCGTGGTGGCCGTGATCATCGTGCTGGCCATGAACCTGGTGGGTTCGCTGCTGATTTCGGCGCTGATCATCTTTCCGGCCATGTCGGCCATGCGTGTGTTCAAGAGCTTTAAATCGGTCACGATCTGCTCCGCGGTCCTGTCGGTATGCTGCGCCCTGATCGGCATTCTGGTTTCCATCGTGGCGGGTACGCCGGTGGGCTCCACCATTGTGGGCGTCGATATCATCGCCTTCCTTGTGTTCTGCCTGATCCCGGCGATCCGGCGTCGGGCTTGACAATTTGAATAAAAGAAAGAGGAAAAGAAAATGAAAAAAAAGCTGATGCTTGTGCTGGTCCTGCTCTGTTCCGTTCTTTTGCTGAGCGCTTGCGGTGAAAAAAAGGATGCCGCGCCCCTGGCTGCCTCCACCGGAAAGGTGCCCACCGTGATCAACGCTGCCGAATATACCCTGTACCAGAATATTTTCTATAATAACTATGCGTCCCAGTATGATGGAAAGAGCGTGAGCAAACGCGGTGTACTCGCCACCATCCAGGATGAATACAACGGCATGACCCGGTATTACGTGTGGGGTTATCTGGATAATACCCTCTGCTGCGACTGGCAGTGGGAATTGCAGGTGGATGATCCCTCCGTTTTGCCGGCCAACGGTTCGCTGATCGATGTTAGCGGCACGTTCGCGTACCATGAAAACGCGCTGGACGGCTATTGGATCAACGGCGCCAAGGTATCCACCCTGACCGCCTACACCGGCGCCAAAGCGGATGTGGATATGACCACCATGAGCGATACGCTGGAGCGCGTGCAGATCCTCAATTTCCAGGGCTATCCCGAGCAGTTTGAAGGGAAAACGGTGTTTGCCTTTGGCCGCATTTCGGATATGACCAATATTGAAGATCCCTATTACGGCTCCGCTTCCTGGATCGCGGGCTTTTCCACTTCGGAAACCGTACCCGCCATCGGTACCAATGTGGTGCTGCGCGGCACGCTGGCCGGCGGCGTGATTTCGGAAGCGAAAATTGAAAATGCCGGTACCTGATCATGCGCGTTTCAGCGCGTACAAAGCCCTGCCTT
>JAFUGB010000364.1 GCA_017469605.1 Clostridia bacterium | reverse complement strand
ATAGGTGGTCACAGAGGGATCCACATAGGCAAAGGCATGCGCCGTAAACGCGATATTGAGGGACAGCACCAGCATGAGGATCAGGAAGAGGCGTTCGGACTTTTTCATTTGATTTGCTCCTTTGGCATTATTTTTTGCTGTAGCTTTTGATGGCATCCATGATGGCACGGTAGCAGGCTTTGCCCGAAGAACCGAAATTGGCAATGTACCGTTCGCGGATGGCCAGGATCTCCTGCGCGTACCGCGTTTCCTGGGAAAGCACGCTCCGCACGGTATCCCGGAGGGTATCCAGCCGCTGGGGATCAACGCTCACGCCCACCCGGGAACGCAGGGAGAATTCCAGGGGTTCAATGCCCAGCTTGTTATAATCGGAATTATTAATTTTGGGCGGGGTATTGATAAAAATGCTGGGCTTGAGCGTAACCAGGGAAAACTCATAGGCCGTACCGGACCAGTCGGTGATCACAACGTCCGATCCATAAATGGTTTCGTTGCCCGAAAAATCGGTTTCAAATACCAGATCGCCGCCCTTATAATCCTTCCAGCGGTTCACCAGCGCTTCCAGCCGCACCAGGTAGCGCTTCTTATACTCGGGATGGGGCCGCACAACGACGCGCCAGCCCTGGCCCAACAGGTATTTTAACATATCATCGATGCATGTGTCCAGTATATTATCGGCCTGCCAGGAGGGAGCGATCAGGATCTGGGGCATATCCCGGCCTGATTTGTCCATTTTCTGGTAATCGTCATAGAGCTTTTCCAGCTGCCCGTAGCCGCAGGCCAGCAGTTTTTTCTCCCGGGTGCCATGGAGCTTTTCGGCGGCGCGGATCTCATCAAACTGGAATTCGCCCACGCACAGGATCTCGTCGTAATGGTCCAGCGCCCCGGTATGCAGCACCATGTGTGTGGAAAGCGGATAATGGAACATGTAGATATAGGTAATGTCCTTGCGCACGTAGCTGCGCTTGTAGTGGTAATTTTCCAAATCGCTCATGGTCATTACCACCACGTCGGCATCCATCTTCATAAACAGGGTAATCAGCTTTTTATCACCGATATAATAGGGCTGGATGCGCGCATTGCTCCTGGCGATATCAAAAATCTGGTCGTCCGGATCGCTGGTGACGTAGTGGATCACCACGTTGCTGCGGTCCAGCAGCTCCTTGACGGTCTTTTCAAAATACTTATAAAAGCCGCTGCCCTCGCTGTAGAACACCAGGTGCTTATTGGCGATGGAGAAAAAGCGCTTGTAATCAGCGCGCTCCCGGGTTTTCTGCTCCCGGGTGCGCTTCCCGCCCACATGCTGCAGGGCGGAAAGCTGCTTTTTGCTCTCCTCCAGCGCTTCATAATCCACAAACTTTTTGGGATTGATGGCGGCGTTCAGGATATACAGCTGCACAATGGCCAGCAGGTTGCTGGCAATCCAGTATACCGCCACGCCGGCAGGCACGAAAGCGCCCAGGTACAGGCTCAGGCCCACGCTCAGGGCCATGGTGCCGTACTGGTTGAGCTTGCCCTGCTCGCTCTGCAATACGTTGGAGCGGTTCTGGGCCACGCACAGCAAATAAGCGCCCAGGCCGGCCAGCAGCGGCATGATCCACAGGATGCCGCCCGCGGACGCCGGCACCGCCCCCAGGTCGATCCCCAGGAAGGTGGTTTTAAGGTTCCGCACCCGAGCGATCACTTCCGGCATGCCAAGGGCCTCAAAATCGGCCGTGTAAAGGCCGGAGCGCACGGCGCTGACCACCCGCAGCTGGATGCTGGACGCCTCGGGGTTATCGCCGGTCAGGCGGCAGGCGGTATCCACCAGCGTCTGCGTGGCCGCGGCGGGCAGGCGCAGCAGGTGATCAAAGGGATGGTAGATCACATTGACCAGGCCCATCAGCAGGATGATCTGTAGGAACAGCGGGATCAGGCTGGCCAGCGGACGGTAGCCCTCCCGCTTATACAATTTGCTCTGCTCCTCAGCGATGGCGTCCCGGTCCCCAAAAAATTTTGCCTTTACCTGGTTGATTTCAGGCTGGATGCGCACCACCTTGATGCTGTTTTTATGCACCCAAACGCCCACAGGCAGCAGGATGATTTTGGTGATCAGCGTAAACAGCAGGATGGCGATGCCATAGCTGTTCACCAGCCCGTAGCAAAAGCGCATCACATGCCCCAGGGGCACCCCCAGCAGAGAGATAACCGTGCTCATGGACTTTGGTACATCCTTTCGCGGCGAAAGGGATGCGAAAGAAATTCACATCCCCATCGGTTTGCCGGATTTATTTTGAAATTGATCAGTTGAAGGACTGGGCCAGCGGCTCATACTCAAAGCGTCCGCGCTTGACCTGCTTGGTCAGCTCCTGGCCGTCGCCCACATAGGAATAGGTTTTCCAGATATTGTGGGAGCCCATACCCAAATCGCTGTAGCAGGAAACCCTGGGATACAGGTCCAAATCCTGGCCCACCACGCTGCAGGTGCGCTGACGGGCCTCGCCGGGATTCCAGTCAAAAATGCTGTCGGCATAAGGGTAATCCGCGCCAATCAGGCGCATGATGGTGCCGGGAAAATCGTCATGGGAAATGGGCGCGCTGTTCTCCACCCACTGGTCGTGATGCTCGCCGGGCTGTTTGATCCAGTACACCACCTGCATGTTGCTGGACTTATCGCCGTGATCAGCGGTGATGATGATGGTGGAATCGTCATATACGCCCAGGGATTTCATGTATTGGATATAGTTGGCCACCATGCTCATGTAGCCCACCACGTTTTCATCCCGGGTGGCGTCGGCCTTGTACTTGCCGTTGGCATCGGAGGTATAGGGCGCATGGGCGCCGCGCAGGTGGATCATCTGGATATACTTTTTATCGGTCTGGTCCAATTTGAGGCCGTTCTGCCTGAGATGATCGCCAAAATCGGTATAGGAGTAGATGGGCGTGATGGCCGCGTTGGGATTGTGGTACTTGTCCACCAGGTTGTCCACCTTGTCCAGGGCCCAGGCCATGGCGCCGTCCGAAATGGAAGTGTAATAGTAGTAGCGGAACTCATAGCCCTTTTCGTGAATGGTGTTAAAGATGTACTTGCAGGTTTCGCTGTTCCAGGACTGTTCAAAATACTCGCCCACCAGCAGGCTGGGATCGTATTCATTGCCCGTGAGCATATGCGTAATCGAAGGATAGGTGCCGATATAGCGGGGATCGCAGTTATTATAATAGGTAAAATCCTCAAAAGCACCCAGCGTTTTCAGGTTGCTGCGGACCCAGTTGTTCAGGTAATTGTTGGCAAAATAGTCCACGATGAAAATAACAATATTGCCGCTGGAGCTCAGGCTGTAAAGCTTTTCGCCGTCCAGCTCATAGAACAGGCGCATGCCCGCGTTATACATGGGGGTGGTGCTTTCGCCGCAGTAGGTGCACCGATCGCTGAGGATATATTCATAAAGCTCGGGATCGATCACGCCGGTCTCCTCAAAGCCGTTGAGCCGCTGCAGCACCTTGATGCGGGCCGTCATGGTGGCGTCAAAGGTATTGCCGCCCTGGCTTTCATAATATCCCAGCTCGGCCAGGCGCTTGCGGATAACGCCCACCTTCTGGCCGCTGTCCCCCTGCTTGAGTACGCCCGAAATGGTGCCGCCCGGTCCCTTCACGCTGTTTGAAAAGATCAGGTCGTAAAGCGCCTGGGTGATCACGCCGGTCTGCTGCAGGCCGTTGCTTTCCTGCAGCTGCATCACGCGCTCGGTCATGGTGGCGTTATAGCTGCTGATGGTGGGGAGCGTGTTATAATAGCCCAGTTCAAACATACGCGCCTTGATTTCCATCACGTCGCTGCCGCTGTCGCCCTCGCGGTAGAGCACCTTATCGGCGCCAGGGGCGGCGGTATCCGGCTGGGCAGTCTCCACGCCCTGGGAAACCGTCTGGGCAGCCACTTCGATTTTCTGGGCGATGGCGGCCCCGGGATTGACGGGCGTTCCGTCCTTTTTGATCACGGCGTCGGAGAAGATCAGCTGGTACAGCGCTTCGTCCAACACGCCGGTCTCAGCCAGGCCGTTCATCTTTTGAAGTTGCTTTACGCGCTCAGTCATGATATCAGTACAGCGGTTATGGCTGATATCGCCGGTATAGTAGCCCAGCTCCTTCATGCGCTCCTTGATGGCCATGATCTCGCTGCCGGCGGCGCCT
>JAFUGB010000363.1 GCA_017469605.1 Clostridia bacterium | reverse complement strand
TTTTCAGGTTATAGGAGGAGTACAGGTAGGGGATATAGGCTCCGGTGTGCAGCGTGTCCACCATGCGGAATACCGGGGTAATGCCGTTTTGCCTGCGCTTATTGTAAATTTCGATCTCGGTCAGGTTCCAGAGCTTTGCGATGTACCGATCCGAAAAGCCCATGATCTTGGCGGAGCGCAGCGCGTTTACCGAATTGATGTTCTGCCGCAGGCTTTCTTCCATGTCCACGATGCGCTGGAAGCTTTCCAGGAAAAGCGTTGTGATCATGGTTTTTTCATGCAGCGCTTCCACGCTTATGCCCCGGCGCAGCAGCTCAAAAACAGCATAGACGTTGTCGTCCCGGAAGGTGCCGATGTACTCCAGCAGCGCCTCGTCGGTCCAGGCGTCAAACTTGGCCAGGTGGAAATGGCATACGCCGGTTTCCAGGCTGCGCACGGACTTGAGCAGGCATTCCTCCAGCGTACTGCCGATGCCCATCACCTCGCCGGTGGCCTTCATCTGGGTTCCCAGGGTGTTGGGGGCTGAGGCGAACTTGTCAAAGGGGAAGCGCGGGAACTTGGCCACGATGTAGTCCAGGCTGGGCTCAATGGCCGCCGTTCCGCCGGCCACGGCGATGTCCTCCAGCGCCATGCCCAGGGCGATCTTGGCCGTGACCCGGGCAATGGGATAACCGCTGGCTTTGCTGGCCAGGGCCGAAGAGCGGGATACCCTGGGATTGACCTCGATCAGGAAATATTCCGAGGAGTCCGGGTTCAGGGCGAACTCCACGTTGCAGCCGCCTTCGATTTTGAGCTCGCGAATGATTTTGAGGGCGCTGTCGTTGAGCATTTTCAGGTCATGCTCGCTCAGGCTCAGGATGGGGGCCACCACAATGCTGTCGCCGGTGTGCACGCCCACAGGATCGATGTTTTCCATGCCGCAGATGGTGATGGCGTGATCGTTGCTGTCGCGCATGACCTCAAACTCGATCTCCTTATAGCCCTTTACGCTCTTTTCCACCAGCACCTGGTGCACCGGGGACAGGGCAAAGCCGTTCATACCGATCTCCACCAGCTCTTCTTCGTTATTGGCAAAGCCGCCGCCGGTGCCGCCCAGGGTGAAGGCCGGGCGCAGCACGACGGGATAGCCGATGCGCTGGGCGGCGGCCTTGGCTTCTTCAATGCTGTAGGTGATTTCCGAGGGGATCACGGGCTCACCGATTTTCAGGCACATTTCCTTGAACAGCTCCCGGTCCTCGGCGCGCTCAATGCTCTCGCTGGAGGTGCCCAGGAGCTGCGTGCCGCACTCCCGCAGCACGCCCTTCTTTTCCAACTGCATGGCTAAGTTCAGGCCGGTCTGGCCGCCGATGCCGGGCACGATGGCGTCCGGGCGCTCATAGCGCAGGATCTTGGCGATGTATTCCAGCGTCAGCGGCTCCATGTATACCTTGTCCGCGATGGCGGTATCGGTCATGATGGTGGCTGGATTGCTGTTGCACAGGATCACCTCATAGCCTTCCTCCTTGAGCGCCAGGCAAGCCTGGGTGCCGGCGTAGTCAAATTCCGCCGCCTGGCCGATCACGATGGGGCCCGAGCCGATAATCAGTACCTTTTTAATGTCCGTGCGCTTTGCCATGGTGAAACCTCCTTATGGTGAGCACTGAAATGCTGCGGATCAAGGAACGCGGGAAAATTTGAAGGGTTTAAGCTTAAAGAAAGCGGCATTCATTGCCATCTTCGTATACGCGTTTGCCGTCCAGCACCGTTCCCGCGCATCTGCCCCGTACCTGCCAGCCCGCGAAGGGCGTGGCCTTTCCCTGGGAAAGGAAATCGGCGGGGTCAATGGCGCAGGCGGCGTCCAGATCCCAGACGGTGTACTCCTCGCCCAGGGGGATGGAAAACCGCCTGCGGGGAGCGATGGCCATGAGATGGACCAGCTTTTCCAGGGAAATCACGCCCTGCCTGACCAGGTAGGTGTACAGCAGCGGGAAGGCCGTTTCCAGCCCGACGATGCCAAAGGCGCTGCCCGCCAGGCCTTTGGATTTTTCCTCCGCGCTGTGGGGCGCGTGGTCGGTGGCGATCATGTCAATGGTGCCGTCCAGCAAGCCCTCGATCAGCGCTTCCTGGTCGGCCCGGCTGCGAATGGGCGGGTTCATTTTAAAGCGCCCGTCCTCCCGCAGGTCATTTTCGTTCATCAAAAGATAATGGGGCGCCGTTTCGCAGGAGACGTTGACGCCTGCCGCCTTAGCCTTGCGGATGATGTCCACGCTTTCCTTGCAGGAGATATGGCATACGTGGTAGGCGCAGCCCGTTTCGGCCGCCAGCTTCACATCCCGGGCGATGGGACCCCATTCGCTTTGGGAACAAATGCCCCGGTGCCCGTGGGCCGCGGCGTAAGCGCCGTCATGAATGTAGCCGCCCCGCAGCAGGCTGTTGTCCTCACAGTGGGCGGCGATGACCTTGCCCAAACGCCGGGCGGTTTCCATGGCGTGACGCATCATGTCCGGGGACTGCACGCCCCGGCCATCGTCGGAAAAAGCGATCACATGGGGCGCCAGCGCCTCCAGCTCGGCCAGCCGCTCGCCCTTTTCGTCCACGGTGATGGCCCCATAGGGGTATACGGCGATGGCGGCGGTATTGCGGATCAGATCAAGCTCAGGCTGCAAATGCTGGACGCTGTCGGGCACCGGGTTCAGGTTGGGCATGGCGCATACGGCGGTGTATCCGCCCCGGGCCGCCGCCCGGCTTCCGGAGGCAATGGTCTCTTTATAAGAAAAACCCGGCTCACGAAAATGCACATGCACATCGCAAAAGCCGGGAAATACGGTATAGCTGTGATCGGAAAGCAAGGGAAGGGAGGAAAGCACCTCCATGCTCCGGGATCCGGGCTGCGCACAGCCCACCAGTCGGATGTGGTCCATAGCCTGCTCCTTTCCTGCCAGCAGCCGTTGCCCCGCTGCTGATTCTGTGGGATTATACCGCACATTTAAGGGCGTGTCAAGATATTTGTTCGTGTTTTTGACCAAATTTGAACGTTCTTGGCAATTTTGATGAAATAAATCGGGGGATTTCTTGCGAAATTTACGAATGTTTTATACTTGACAACGCTTATTCCGGAATGCTACACTAAAAAAGCGCTGAAAAGCGTCATTTCCCGCGACTGACGGATCAGTACCTGCCTTGGTATGAGTGGAGCACCACAGCGGAACGGGACAATGCGAAAGCCGGCCGTCTGGGTGCGCTGGAACCGAGGATCAGGGTCCAGGTGCACCCATTTTTCTTTTACAGGAGGAGAGAACATGCGCAAAGTCGGCATTGTGATGGGCAGCGACAGCGACCTGCCGGTGATCAAAAAAGCCACCGATACGCTCAAAAGCCTTTCGATCCCCTTTGAGGTTCACGTGTACAGCGCCCACCGCACCCCCGAGGAGGCCCGGCAGTTTGCCCTTGCCGCCCGGGAAAGGGGCTTTGGCGTGCTGATTGCCGCCGCCGGCATGGCGGCGCACCTGGCCGGAGCGCTGGCGGCCAACACAACGCTGCCGGTGATCGGCATCCCCTGCGCCGGGGGCATGCTGGACGGCATGGACGCCCTGCTTTCCACCGTGCAGATGCCCAGCGGCATCCCGGTGGCCGCCGTGGCCATTGGCGGCGGCGCCAACGCCGCGCTGCTGGCCGCCCAAATCCTGGCGGTGGAGGATGAAGCCCTGGCCGAAAAGCTCAATGCCCAGCGCCGGGAGGCCGCCCGGAAGGTGCTGGAAAAGGATGCGGGCATCCTGGAGCGGCTGTAAGCTTATTGCGTACCCTTAACTTTATATATACAAAAGGAGTGCATGACCATGGAACAGAAGCTTGTTTACACCGGAAAAACCAAGAACGTATACGCCCTGGACAACGGAAATTACCTGCTCAAGTTCAAGGATGACTGCACCGGCAAGGACGGCGTGTTTGATCCCGGCGAGAATTCCGTGGGTCTGACCATTGAGGGCGTGGGCGATGTAAACCTGCGCATGTCCATTTACTACTTTGAAAAGATCAACGCCGCCGGCATCAAGACCCACTTTGTCAGCGCCGACCTGGACAATACCACCATGGAAGTGCTGCCCGCCAAGGTGTTCGGCCACGGCCTGGAGGTCATCTGCCGCCACAAGGCCGTGGGCAGCTTCATCCGCCGTTACGGCGATTACATCGCGGCCGGCACCGATCTGCCCGCCTATGTGGAAATGACCTTCAAGGACGACGCCAAGGGCGATCCCCTGGTCACCAAGGACGGCCTGGTGGTGCTGGGCGTCATGACCGCGGAGCAGTATGACGCCATCAAGGAAATGACCCAGAAGATCACCCAGATCGTGGCTGACGATATGAAGGAAAAGGGCCTGGTGCTCTACGACATCAAGTTTGAGTTTGGCTACGATGCCGACGGCAGCGTGATGCTGATCGATGAGATCGCCTCGGGCAACATGCGCGTGTACAAGGACGGCCAGTACATCGATCCCATGACGCTTTCCAAGCTGTTTTTCGCCTGATATATTTTTTGATACACCGTGGGGCCTTTGACCGGCCCCCCCGGCGTATTGTTTTCATTCCGGAAACGCAAAACGTAAAGGAGCTACTACCTGTGGGCGGATTCTTTGGCATTACTTCCAGGCGCGACTGCATGGCCGATGTATTTTTCGGCGTGGACTATCACAGCCATTTGGGCACCCGCCGGGGCGGCATGGCGGCCTTTGACCGGCAGATCGGGCTGCAGCGAAAGATCCATAATATAGAAAATTCTCCCTTCCGCACCAAGTTTGAGCATATCTTTGAGGAAATGCGCGGCACCAGCGCCATCGGCTGCATCAGCGACAGCGATCCCCAGCCGCTGCTGGTGCGCAGCCGGCTGGGCACTTACGCCATCTGCATGGTGGGCGTGATCAACAACGCCGATGCGCTGATCGATCAGTGCCTGAGCCGCAGCGGCAGCTATTTTGACGCCATGACTGGCGGCCGGGTGAACAGCACGGTGCTGCTGGCGGCCATTATCAACCAGAAGGACAGCTTTGCGGAGGGCATACGCTACGCCAATGAGATGATCGAGGGCACGGCCTCCATTTTGATCCTGAAGGACGACGGCAGCCTGATCGCCGCCCGGGACCGACTGGGCCGCCTGCCGGTGCATATCGGCCAGGGAGAGGATGGATACGCCGTATCCTTTGAATCCTTCGCCTATGAAAAGCTGGGCTATGCCACGGCCCGGGAGCTGGGCCCCGGCGAGATTGTGGAACTGACGCCCGATACCATGCGCCAATTGGCCGCCCCCGGGGAAAAGAAGCGCGTCTGCTCCTTCCTGTGGACCTATTACGGCTACCCCACCTCCACTTATGAGGGCGTGAATGTGGAGGCCATGCGCTACCGCAACGGCGAAATCATGGCCGATCACGATAAGCAAGCCGGCCTGGCGCAGCAGATCGATTATGTGGGCGGCGTGCCCGACAGCGGCACGCCCCATGCCATCGGCTATTCCAACCGCAGCGGCAAGCGCTTTGCCCGGGCTTTCATTAAGTATACGCCCACCTGGAGCCGCAGCTTTATCCCCACCCACCAGAGCGACCGCAACAAGATCGCCAAAATGAAGCAGATCCCCGTGCACGAGCTGATCCAGGATAAAGACCTTTTGTTTGTGGACGATTCCATCGTGCGCGGCACCCAGCTGAAGGAAACGGTGGATTTCCTGTATGAAAACGGAGCCCGCTCGGTGCATATGCGCTCGGCCTGCCCGCCCATCATGTACGCCTGCAAATACCTGAATTTTTCCCGCTCCAACAGCAATATGGACCTGATCGCCCGCCGGGTGATCATGGACCTGGAGGGCGAAGCGGGCTTTGAACACCTGGACGAGTACAGCGACAGCACCACCCAGCGGGGACAGGCCCTGCGCCGGGCCATCTGTGAACGGTTCCATTTTGCTTCGCTGGAATTCCAGTCGCTGGAGGGCGTGATCGAGGCCATCGGCCTGCCCGCCTGCGAGCTGTGCACCTACTGCTGGAACGGAAAGGAATGATTTTCATGCACAATGAATCCCATTCCGCCGCCTATGCCGCGGCGGGCGTGAACATTGAAGCCGGGTATGAGGGCGTGCGCCTTATGAAAAAGCATGTGGAGCGCACCTTTATTCCCGGTGTGGTCAGCGATATCGGCGGCTTTGGCGGGCTGTTCGCTCCGGATATGAGCGGCATGCGGGAGCCGGTGCTGGTGAGCGGCACCGACGGCGTGGGCACCAAGCAGCGCATCGCGCAATTGATGGATAAGCATGACACTGTGGGCATTGACTGCGTGGCCATGTGCGTTAACGATATCATCTGCTGCGGCGCCAAGCCGCTGTTTTTCCTGGACTACATCGCCATTGGCAAAAACGAGCCCGAAAAGGTGGCGGCGCTGGTATCCGGCGTGGCCGAAGGCTGCGTGCAGGCCGGCTGCGCGCTGACCGGCGGCGAAACTGCCGAGCATCCCGGCACCATGCAGCCCGATGATTATGATCTGGCGGGCTTCTCCGTGGGCATAGTGGACAAGGCCAGGGTGCTGGATCAGGAGCGCATGGAGCCCGGGGATATCATCATTGCCCTGCCCTCCAGCGGCGTACATAGCAACGGCTTTTCGCTGGTGCGCAAGGTGTTTGATATTGAGCACGCCGACCTGGGCAGGGTTGTTCCTGAATTGGGCCTGCCCCTGGGCGAGACGCTGCTGACGCCCACCCGCATTTATGTAAAGCCCGTCCTGGCGGCGCTGCAGGCTGCCGATATCCACGGCATCAGCCATATTACCGGCGGCGGCTTTTATGAGAATATCCCCCGCTGTATCCCCGAAGGGCTCACAGCCCGGGTGGAGAAAGCCGCCGTGCGCACCCCCGCGGTGTTTGGCCTCATTGCCCGGCTGGGCGGCGTGCCCGAACGCGATATGTTCAACACCTTCAACATGGGCGTGGGCATGAGCGTGATCGTGAAAAACAGCGATACCGACAAGGCGCTGGCCGTCTTCCGCGAAAACGGCGTGGACGCCTATGTGATTGGCGAAATCGCCCGGGGCGAAGGAAAGATCGAGATCTGCTGAGTGGAGAACGTTTGGGATTTCCGGCCCGCTTCTCGCCGTCCTGTTCAAACGAAAGGTGGTTCCCATGTTTAAGAAAACCATCTCCGGCCTCAGCGCCGGGCTGCTGATCGCCATTGGCGGCAGCGTGTTCCTGGCCTGCGATAACCGGTACGCGGGCGCCGTGTTGTTTTCGGTGGCGCTGCTGTGTATCTGCCTGAAGGGCTACGCGCTGTTTACCGGCAAGGTGGGGTTCCTGCCCGAAAAGCATGGCAGGGAGGAGCTGTCCGTGCTGCTGCTGGGGCTGCTGGGCAATGCCGCGGGCACGGTGCTGGGCGGATGGCTGATCCG
This sequence comes from Clostridia bacterium, assembly GCA_017469605.1. Classification (GTDB taxonomy): domain Bacteria; phylum Bacillota; class Clostridia; order Christensenellales; family Aristaeellaceae; genus SFMI01. Next base: position 856 of record JAFUGB010000363.1, on the reverse strand, counting down.
GGTGGGATTGCCCGCTTTGGGGAGCGCCGCGCAGACGCTCTGCGAGGCCAAGCTGGCGCAGCTGCCGGCGCAAACGCTGATCCGGGCGCTGTTCTGCGGCATCCTGATGTATCTGGCGGTCAGCGTTTACCGGGACCAGAAAACGGTGCTGGGCATCCTGTTCTGCATCCCTGTATTCATCCTCAGCGGGTTTGAGCATTCCATTGCCGATATTTTTTACTTTGCGGCATCGGGGATTGTATCGCTGAAGGCTTTTGGATTTTTGATGCTGGTGATACTGGGCAACAGCCTGGGCGGCATGCTGCTGCCGGGGCTTGCCATGATGGGAGGAAAACGGAATGCCTGATGGAAAAGCGCGGGTGGCCGTGCTGGTGTCGGGGGGCGGCACCAACCTGCAGGCCATCCTGGACGCCCAGCAAAGCGGCCTGATCAAAAGCGGAAAGGTGGCGCTGGTGATTGCCAACAAGGCCGATGCCTATGCGCTGGAGCGGGCGAGGCAGGCAGGCGTCGCCACGCTGACAGTGCTCAAAAAGGACTGCGGAAGCCAGGTCGCGTTTGAACGGAAAATCGCCGCCGCGCTGGAGGAAAACGCCATTGATCTGATCGTGCTGGCCGGGTTCATGGCCATCCTCAGCCAATGGTTCACCGACCGGTTCGCCGGACGCATCATCAACGTGCATCCCAGCCTGATCCCTTCCTTCTGCGGGGCGGGCTTCTACGGCCTGCGGGTGCACGAGGCCGCCCTGCGAAAGGGCGTCAAGGTCACAGGCGCCACCGTGCATTTTGTCAATGAAATTCCCGACGGCGGCGAAATCATACTGCAAAAGGCCGTGCGCGTGCTGCCCGGGGACACCCC
>JAFUGB010000362.1 GCA_017469605.1 Clostridia bacterium | reverse complement strand
GGTTCTTCCATTACGTTCAGAGCCAATTGCTTGGTGCTGTTCTGTATGCCTACGTTCACCGTCAGGTATCGGGTGACGGCGTCAACGCCCTCCACAGCCTGCACCGCGGCCGCCTGCTTTTTGCTGAAGCCCGTGGTGCTGTACAGGCGGTAATCGGCGTAGAGCGTTGCTTCAAAAAATTTGCCGGTGTCCACCTCAATGGACTTCCATTCCATGTTGAAGCCCACAAAGATGCCCACGCCGATGGCCACCATCAGGATCATGCCGATGAACTGGGCCTTGTATTTCCAGGCCGTGCGCAATAATTTCTTCAGCAGCATATTACCACTCCACTTCATCGGCGGTCATGGGATGCGCTTGCTCCTCCATGGAGCGGAGCTTGCCGTTCTTGACCCGGATCACCACGTCGGCCATTTTGGCGATGTTCTGGTTATGGGTCACGATCACGATGGTTTTTCCATGCTCCCGGGCCATCTTGAGCAGCAGCTTCAGCACCATCACGCCGGTTTCGCTGTCCAGCGCGCCGGTGGGCTCGTCGCACAGCAGGATCCTGGGGTTTTTGGCCAGGGCGCGGGCGATGGAAATGCGCTGCTGCTCGCCGCCGGAAAGCTCGGAGGGGAAGTTTTTCAGGTGGTCGCTCAGCCCCACCTCTTCGATCATTTGGGTGGCCGAAATATAGTCCGGCGAAATCTCCTGTACCAGCCGTACGTTTTCGTGCACGGTCAGCGTGGGGATCAGGTTATAGAACTGAAACACAAAGCCCACGGTGGCGGCCCGGTAATCGGCCAGCTCGTTGGAGGAAAGCTTGGAGATATCCTTGCCGCATACGGTAATGGTGCCCTTTGTGGGGCTGTCCAGACCGCCCAAAAGGTTCAGCAGCGTGCTTTTGCCCGCGCCGCTGGGGCCCAGGATCACCACAAATTTTCCTTCGTCCAGGGTAAAGCTCACGTCGTCCAGCGCGTTCAGCGTGTGATCGCCGCTGGTATATGTGCGGGTTACGTTTTTGAATTCAACAATTGCCATACATGCCCTCCCATCAGTTAGTTTTATATAACTAACTAAAGAATTAATACTACAATTCCAGGCGTTTGTCAAGGGACAATCAGCAGGGGACCAAAGGAACGGCTGTGGATTTTTAAGCGGTTATATGCTATAATGCAACTGCCATGCGCAGCGCGGCCGGGCAAAAGCGGGCTGCGCCCAGAAAAGGGCTGCCGGGGCATAGCGTTGTCAGCATGCCGCGCAGTAAACAGAGGAAGTATGAAGGACAAAAAAAATCCCCCCCTAAAAGGAAAGGACTTCTCCGCCGGCGGGAACGGTTCGGGGCCGGGCGGCTTGGGCATTGCCTGTCGGAAGGCCGTCAATGCCCTCAAGGCAAGGCTTCGCAGGTTTGGGCGATTTTATATGCTCCTGGGAGCATGCAAGCGCACGGTGACCCAGGGGCCCCGGATGGCCTGGCTTGAGCTGAAGGACGCCATCCGCATCCGCAACGCTAAAATTGCCCGATGGCCCACCCGGGAGGAGATGGCGGCCCAGCGGGCTGCTGTTTTTGACCGGGAGGTCAAATTCAGCGTCCTGGTGCCGCTGTATAATACATCGGAAAAATTCCTGCGGGAAATGATCGAAAGCGTGCTGAACCAGACCTATGGCCATTGGGAATTGTGCCTGGCCGACGGCAGCGACGGCGAACATGCCTTTGTGGAAACGGTTTGCCGGGAATACACGGAAAAGGACAGCCGCGTTCGCTATCAAAAGCTGGAAAGGAACCTGGGCTTTTCCGGCAATACCAACGCCTGCATCGCCATGTCCACAGGCGATTACCTGGCGCTGCTTGACCATGACGATCTGCTGCATCCCTCGGCCCTGCATGCTGTGATGCAGGCCATCTGCGATCAGGACGCCGATTTTATCTATACCGATGAGGCGCATTTCCACCAAACGCCCGAGGATGCCGATGTACCCAATTATAAACCTGATTATTCGCCCGATACCCTGCGCAGCTACATCTATATCTGCCATCTGAATGTTTTTTCCCGCAGGCTGATGGAAAAAGCGGGCGGCGGCTTTCGCGGCCAATATGACGGCAGCCAGGATTACGACCTGATCCTGCGGCTCACCGAGCAGGCTGGGAAGATCGTGCATATCCCAAAGATTTTGTATCTGTGGCGGGTGCATACGGCTTCCACCGCTTCCGGCATTGCCGCCAAGCCTTATATACTGGCGTCTGCCCATCAGGCCCTGGCCGCCCATCTGGAGCGGGTGGGCCTGCGGGGCACGGTGGCCGATTCCCGGATTCCTTCCACCTATGACATCCGGTATGAAATCGGGGAAAAGGCGCTGGTCTCCATCATCATTCCCAACAAGGACCATGTGAACGATCTGCGCCGCTGCATCGATTCCATTCGGGGGAAAACCACCTGGCCCAATTGGGAAATCATCCTGGTGGAAAACAACAGCACCCAGGAAGAGACCTTCCGTTATTATGAAGCGCTTCAGGCCGACAGCCGCATTCGGGTGGTCTCCTGGCAGGGACAGTTCAACTATTCGGCCATCAATAACTTTGGCGTCCAATACGCAAAGGGACGATATTTCCTGCTGCTCAACAACGATACCGAGGTCATTACGCCGGACTGGATCGAGCGCATGGTGATGTTTGCCCAGCGGAAAGACGTGGGCGCGGTGGGCTGCATGCTGTATTATCCCGATGATACCGTGCAGCACGCCGGGGTGATCCTGGGCATCGGCGGCATCGCGGGCCACAGCCACAAGCATTTCAGCCGCCGCTCTCCGGGCTTCATGTTCCGCATGGCCATCGCCCAGAACCTCAGCGCCGTTACCGCGGCCTGCGCCCTGTTTCCCAGGGAGGTATGGGAGCAGGTGGGTGGCCTGGATGAAAAGCTGGCCGTGGCCTTTAACGATGTGGATCTGTGCCTGCGCATCCGCCAGGCCGGCTATCTGGTGGTATGGACGCCCTTTGCCGAACTGTACCACCATGAGTCCCGAAGCCGCGGCAAGGAAAATACCCCGGAAAAGCAGCAGCGCTTCAACGATGAAATTGCGTACTTCCGCCAGCGCTGGGACAGGGTGCTGGAGGCCGGCGATCCCTACTATAATCCCAACCTCACGCTGAAGCGCGAAAACTTTACCCTGCGGTAGGGGGAAAATATGCCCGGGAAAAGCGGGCGGGGCGCGTTGCCACGCCCTGGGGACAGCTGGCGCTGGGCTTTGCGCTGCTGTTCCTGTCAGGGGCGGCGGTCATGAACGGCAAAAGAAAGCGCGTATAGGCCGGCGCATCATCGCTCCGGTTCATCTTTCCAGCCTGATCCTGCGCCGTTCCTGGGCGGCGGCATACTCGGCCTTTTCGGTCTCGGTTTCGGGAGTGAAGGGCGGCACGGCGATGGGCTGGTCGTTTTCGTCCAGGGCCACAAAGACGGCATAGGCGCGGTTGATCAGCCGCCGCATGCCGTCGCTTTGCTCCACAAAGCTTTCCACGCGCACCTCCAGGGAGGTGCGGCCCGTCCAGGTGACCGCCGCCTCCTGTACCAGGATATCGTTGAGGTATGCCGGGGCGATGAAGTTCAGGTTATCCACGCATACCGTGGTCACCGGGCTATGGGCGTAACGCCGGGCGGCTACCGCGCCCACGATATCGATCCAGGCCATCAGCTGGCCGCCGAACAG
>JAFUGB010000361.1 GCA_017469605.1 Clostridia bacterium | reverse complement strand
TCTCCAAGGCGTTTGTCGGGCAGGCCAATTACAGCCACGTCTTTGATATTATCGTTGGTGCTGAGGAAATCTTCGATTTGTACGGGATACAGGTTTTCGCCGCCGGTGATGATCACGTCTTTTTTGCGGTCCACCAGGAAAATAAAGCCGTCCTCATCCTCCTGGGCCATATCTCCGGTAAACAGCCATCCGTCTTTCAGGGTAGCCGCTGTAGCGGTCGGATCATTGTAATAGCAGGTCATAACGCCGGGGCCTTTGACGCAAAGCTCGCCCACCTGGCCGCGCTCCACGGTTTGTCCCTTGTCGTTTACGATCTTGGTCTCCCAGCCGTAGCCCGCTTTTCCGATGGCACCCACCTTGTGGATGTTTTCAATGCCCAGATGCACGCAGCCCGGGCCGATGGACTCACTGAGACCGTAGTTGGTATCGTAGTCGTGATGGGGAAAATATTGCTTCCAGTGCCGGATCAGACTCTGGGGAACAGGCTGGGCGCCGATGTGCATAAGCCGCCATTGGCGCAATTCATAATTCTTTAGGTCAACCTCGCCGCGTTCAATGGCACCCAGGAGATCCTGCGCCCAGGGAACGAGCAGCCATATGATGGAGCATTTTTCCTCGCTGACGGCCTCCAGGATGTATTCCGGTTTATTGCCCTTGAGCAGCACCGCCCTGGAGCCCGAAATCAGGCTGCCAAACCAGTGCATCTTGGCACCGGTATGATATAATGGAGGAATACACAGGAATACGTCTTCATGGGTCTGGCCATGGTGGTTTTGTTCGCATTTGCAGGAATGTGTCAGGCTTTCGTGGTTGTGCAGGATGGCCTTGGGGAAACCTGTGGTACCGGAGGAAAAGTAGATTGCCGCGTCGTCTTCCTCGGTCAGCGGAATCATGGGGTCGGTGCTGGTCATTTCAGCTGTCAGCGCAAAATAATTCTCCGCGAAGGAAGGACAGGTACCGTTCAGGTAGAAAAGCGGCGGAAGAACAGGGGTGTTTTCCACCAGCTCTTCAATACGGCCAATAAACTCCGGGCCAAATACCAACGCGTCTACCTCGGCAAGATGCAGGCAGTATTTGATCTCATCCGCCGTGTAGCGGAAATTGAGGGGCACAGCCAGCGCCCCGGCCTTGAGAATGCCAAAGTACACAGGCAGCCATTCCAAGCAGTTCATCAGCAGGATGGCTACCTTTTTGCCCTTGCCAAAGCCGCGCTGCAGCAGCAGGTTGGCAAAACGGTTGGCCTGGTCGTCAAATGCGCGCCAAGTGATTTCCCGGCGGTAAGCGGCTGTATTGGAGGGCTCGATCAGCTCGTATTCTTTCCAGGTTACCCTGCGTTTTTCCGCGTGTTCCGGATTGAGCTCCACCAGCGCAATCTCATCTCCGTACTCGCGTGCGTTCTTTCTCAAAAGATCGATAATTGGCATATTGCCCTCCTTCATCAAAATACCGCAGCCTGTGGCTGCGGCAGTGTGCGGGTGATCAGCTTCGTTTCAGCCATTACAAAGCAGCCGCGCCGGGCGGTACGGGGCGTAGCGGCAATAACAGCTGAAAACAGACAAAAAGCGCATGGGAAAGCTCCTTTTACTTTAACGCTTTAGATGGATAAAGTATACCACATATTTTAACGTCCTGCTGTTTTTTCTTTGTATTGGAAAACGCCCCTCCCGGATCCTGGTCCGGAAGGGGCGTGCTGCGGTCTGGTTAATTAAAGGTTACGTACTGTTCCTTAGGCTTATCGGCCACCGTGGCATCCATCTGCATCAGAGCCACCATATCGTGATCCTGGGCTTTGTTATACACGCATTGGGCCTTGGCGGTCAGCGTGTACCATTTGGTCTTGGAGGGCCGCATATCGCCGCGGCACAGCAGCGTGAGCGGCTGGATATCGTTGGCACAGCAGGTCATGGCCAGACGGCCAAAGCCAAAGAATCCCTTGGGTACGCCGGGGTCGGAAAATACCTGGCCCTTGAGCTTGATCACCTTGTCGTCATAGCGCTGGGGATGGTCCATGGCGTCCAGGTAGAACAGGCCAAATTGCTCGTCGGTGATTTCAATCACGTCGGCTTTCATATCATAGGGCAGGTCTTCATCGGATACGCCGTCATCGCTGTGGCCGTCGGTGAATTCAAACAGAATGGTGGTACTGCTGTTCATGGCCCGCAGCTGGCGCCGCCAGGCGCTGATGGGCATGCCTTCCTCCACGCGGTTAAACAGGATCAGGTCGCTGTTCTGCATGGGATCGGTCATGAGCTGGCGCATGTTATTCATTTGCAGCTCATAGGTGGTAGCGTCCACCATGGTGATCACCTGCACCAGCTCCCAGCGCCGGGGAAGCTGCATGGTGTTGAGCTTGGCAAACTTGAATACGTTGTTGTACTCAATGATCACGCGTTCGGGCCTGTATTTTTTGTCTAGGTCCACAAACAGTGAAGGCACCATTTCTTCCTCGCCGTCCACCATGAACAGGCTTACATTCTGCTTGGCCAGCCTGGCTTCATCGTATTCCTCGTTGCCTTCCTCGCAGACTACGAGCAGCGTTTTCTGGCCGCGGGAGAAGCCCTCGTCCTCCAGCATGTTGTGGATCAGCGAGGTTTTGCCGCTGTCCAGGAAACCGGCTACGATATAAATGGGGATGATTTCGTCAGG
>JAFUGB010000360.1 GCA_017469605.1 Clostridia bacterium | reverse complement strand
TCATAAGGGCCGCGCAGGCCCTTATCGTTCCCCCACCAGTTCCTGTCTGTACAGTTTTAATTGGGGATCAGTATTGTGCGCCTGGAGCGAAATATGTAAGCCGCCTTACGCCCAGGGATTTTCGGTGGGATAGGGCAGGCTGGCAGGTTGGTTATAGGCAATATCCTTGATGCCCAGCAGCTTAAAGAGCTCAAACAGATACTTGCCCACATGGCCGAAGGCCACAGCGCCGTGGTGGGGATAGCGCTTTTCCACCAGCACATGGCGATAGAAGCGGCCCATTTCGGGAATGCAGAACACGCCGATGCCGCCGAAGGAGCGGGTGGGCACATCCAGCACCTCGCCCTGGGCGATATAGGAGCGAAGATTGCCCTCGCTGTCGCACTGCAGGCGGTAGAAGGTGATGGGGCTGGGCGCGATGTCGCCCTCCAGGGTGCCGCGGGTAAAGTCCGGCTCGCTTCCTTCGGGCTCCAGCAGGCGGTGCTGGATCAGCTGGTACTTGATGGCACGGGTATCGCACATCTTGCATTCGGGGGTATTGCCGCAATGGAAGCCCATGAAGGTATCGGTAAGCTTGCAGTCATAGCGGCCCTTGATATCCTCATCGTAGATGTATTGGGGCACGCTGTTGTTGATATCCAGCAGGGTCACCGCGTCACCGGTGACGCAGGCGCCGATATACTCGCTCAGCGCGCCGTAGATGTCCACCTCGCAGGATACCGGGATCCCGCGGGACGCCAGGCGGCTGTTGACATAACAGGGCTCAAAGCCGAACTGCTCGGGGAAGGCAGGCCAGCATTTATCGGCAAAGGCCACGTATTTGCGGGCGCCCCTATGCTTTTCGGCCCAATCCAGCAGCGTCAGTTCAAACTGCGCCATACGCACGTTCATATCCTCATAGTAGCGGCCTTCGCCCATTTCCTTGGCCATATCGGCGCACACTTCGGGAATGCGGGGATCGTTTTCATGCGCCTTGAAGCTGACCAGCAGGTCCAATTCGCTGTTTTCCTCGATCTCCACGCCCAGGTCATAAAGTCCCTTGATGGGGGCGTTGCAGGCAAAGAAATCCTGGGGACGGGGGCCGAAGGTAATGATTTTGAGGTTCTTAATGCCAATATAGGCCCTGGCCACAGGCACAAAATCGCGGATCATGGCCACGATATCGGCGGCGGTGCCCACGGGATATTCGGGAATGTAACCGGTCAGGCGGCGCATGCCCAGGTTATAGGAGCAGTTCAGCATGCCGCAGTAGGCATCGCCGCGGCCATTGATCATATCGCCGTCGCCCTCAGCGGCCGCCGCGAACATGCAGGGACCGTCAAAATACTTGGCAATCAGCGTTTCGGGCGTTTCGGGGCCAAAGTTGCCCAGGAAAACCACCAGGGCGTTGCAACCCGCGGCCTTCACATCGTCCACAGCCTTAAGCATATCGGCTTCGTTTTCCACCGTTACAGGACATTCATAAAGGCCCTCGCCGTAGGCGGCGACGATGTTGGCGCGGCGCATCTCGGACAGCGCAATGGGGAAGCAATCGCGGGAAACGGCAATGATTCCCAGCTTTACATCGGGAATGTTGGGATGCATATCGCATGACCTCCTTTTATATACGTACATGGATGTATATATTGTATCGAAAAACCCCCGCAATTGCAAGGTTTTCCCGCGATTTTATTGCGAAAAAAAAACACCTGTGCTATAATGGGGAAAAAAGCAGAGGGGTGCGTATATGCTGTTTCAAAATACCGTGCTGGGTCTGGAGCTGGGCTCCACCCGCATCAAAGCGGTGCTGATTGATGAAAATCACCGGCCCATCGCCTCCGGCAGCCACGCCTGGGAAAACCGGCTGGTAAACGGCGTGTGGACATATACCATGGCCGATATTCACAGCGGCGTTCAGGCTTGCTATGCCGATCTCAAGCGCGATGTAAAGGAAAAGTACGGCCACACGCTCACCCAGGTGGGCGCCATCGGCATCAGCGGCATGATGCACGGCTATCTGCCCTTTGATCAAGACGGCACACTCCTGGCCGAATTCCGCACCTGGCGCAATACCATGACCGGCGAAGCCGCCCAAAAGCTGACCGCGCTGTTTGATTTTACCATCCCCCAGCGCTGGAGCATTGCCCATCTGTACCAGGCCATGCTGAATGGCGAAGATCACCTGCCCCGGCTTTCGCACCTGACCACAGTGGCGGGATATATTCATGAAAAGCTGACCGGGAAAAAGCTGCTGGGCATCGGAGAGGCCAGCGGCATGTTTCCCATCGACAGCGAAACGCTGAATTACCACGCCGGAATGATGGCGAAGTTTGACGCGCTGATCGCGGAAAAGGGCTTCACCTGGCGTTTGGCGGACGTTCTCCCCGCCGTGCTGCCCGCCGGGCAGCCGGCAGGTGTACTGACGGACGCGGGCGCGGCCTTCCTTGATCCCGCGGGGGACCTGCGGCCCGGCATCCCCTTTGCCCCGCCCGAAGGCGACGCCGGCACGGGCATGGCGGCCACCAACAGCGTGGCTCCGCGCACGGGCAACGTATCGGCCGGCACTTCGGATTTTGCCATGATCGTGGTGGAAAAGATTCCCCCCACGCATCGGGAAATCAATGTGCTCGCCACGCCCGCGGGCAAACCGGTGGCCATGGTGCACGGCAGCAACTGCACCAGCGATATCAATGCCTGGGTAGAACTGCTGGGCGAATTCGCCGGGGCCATCGGCGCGCGGATCGACAAAAATGCCCTGTACACCCTGCTGTTCAGCAAGGCCCTGGAAGGCGACAGGGACTGCGGCGGGCTGCTGAGCTATAATTATCTTTCCGGCGAAGGCATCACCGGCCTGGACGCCGGGCGGCCCGTCTTTGCCCGCACGCCGGACGCAAAGCTGACGCTGGCCAACTTCATGCGCACGCATCTGCTTTCCGCCCTTGCCACGCTGAAGATCGGCCTGGATATCCTGATCCGGGAGGAAAAGATACCCATTGACAAGATATATGCGCATGGCGGGTATTTCAAAACCCCGGGCGTGGGCCAGCGCATGCTCAGCGCCGCCGTGGGCGCGCCGGTCTCCGTGATGGAAACCGCCGGCGAGGGCGGCCCCTACGGCATGGCCCTGCTGGCCGCTTATATGCTGCGGAAGAAGGACGGCCAAAGGCTGGAAGATTACCTGGCAAACGAGGTATTCGCAAACGCCCGCTCCTTCACGTTGACGGCTGACGCCGCCGATATTGAAGGCTTTGAGGCTTTCCTGGCGCAATACAAAAAAAGCCTGCCCATTGAACGGGCGGCGGTTGAAACGATGTGAGGGAGCTTATGCTGGAAGAATTGAAAAAACTGGTATGCCAGGCCAACCTGCTGCTGCCCAAATACAATCTGGTCACCTTTACCTGGGGCAACGTATCGGGCATTGACAGGGAGAAGGGCCTGATCGTGATCAAGCCCAGCGGCGTGGACTACGACGTAATGACGGCCGAGGATATGGTGGTGGTGGATCTGGACGGCAGGCGCGTGGAGGGCAAATGGAAGCCCAGCAGCGACACGCCCACCCACGCGGAGCTGTACAAAGCCTTCCCCCAATGCGGCGGCATCGTGCATACCCATTCCCGCTGGGCGACCAGCTTTGCCCAGGCTGGGGCCGATATTCCGGCCATGGGTACCACCCAGGGCGATTACTTTTACGGAGCCATCCCCTGCACCCGGCCCATGACCGAGGCTGAGATCAATGGCGCGTATGAAAAGGAAACCGGCGCCGTGATCGTTGAAACCTTCCGAAGCCGGCACATTGACCCCGCCCAGGTACCGGGCTGCCTGGTGTTCAGCCACGGGCCCTTCGCCTGGGGCTCCGATCCCATGAACGCCGTGCACAACGCCGTGGTCATGGAGGAATGCGCCTTCATGGATTTTCACGCCATGATGCTCAATCCCGGCCGGGGCTCCATGCAGCAGGCGCTGCTGGACAAGCACTACCTGCGCAAGCACGGCAAGAACGCCTATTACGGGCAAAAGTAAAACATATGAAAAATTGCGGGTTGGCGGGGAGGTGGCAGGGGTCTGTCGAGCGATGCGGTACCCACCCTTTCCCCTCAATTCGCAATGGTCGCCTGTGGCCTGCGGCTGTACGCTCCTTTGCTCATTGGCCTCATTTGCCCTTTATCCGCCACTGGCGGCGGGCTCATTCGGCCCGCTCATGCGGGCACGGGG